>CAZOZE010000274.1:0-9800 GCA_964584215.1 uncultured Rhodobacterales bacterium | reverse complement strand
CCCGGTATCTGCCGCGCCAGCAGGTCCAGCACCGCCATGCGCACCGCCACGCCCATCTCCACCTGTTCGGTGATCACCGAGCGCTCCAGATCGTCGGCCACCTGCGCGTCGATCTCAACCCCGCGGTTCATCGGGCCGGGGGGCATCACGATGGCGTCGGGCTTCGCGTGCGCCAGCTTCTCGCGGTCCAGGCCGTAGCGGTGGTGGAACTCGCGCACGCTGGGCACGAAGCCGCCCGCCATCCGCTCGGTCTGCAGCCGCAGCATCATCACCACGTCGGCGCCCTCCAGCCCCTTCGCCATGTCGTCGAACACCTCGACGCGCCAGCGGTCCACCGCAGGCGGCAGCAGCGTGGGCGGCGCGATCAGGCGAATGCGGTTCTCCATCTTGTCGAGCAGCATGATGTTGGAGCGCGCCACCCGGCTGTGGGCGATGTCGCCGCAGATCGCCACCGTGAGGCGCTGTAGCCGCCCCTTGTGCCGCCTTATGGTCAGCGCGTCGAGCAGCGCCTGGGTGGGATGCTCATGCGCGCCGTCGCCCGCGTTGATCACCGCGCAGTTGACCTTTTCGGCCAGCAGCGCCACCGCGCCGGACATGGCGTGGCGCACCACCAGCAGGTCGGGGTGCATGGCGTTCAGCGTCACCGCCGTGTCGATCAGGGTCTCGCCCTTCTTCACCGAACTGGAGGCGACCGACATGTTCATCACGTCCGCGCCCAGCCGCTTGCCCGCCAGCTCGAAACTCGCCTGGGTGCGGGTGGAGGGTTCGAAGAACAGGTTGATCTGGGTGAGGCCGCGCAGCACCGCCTGCTTCTTGTCGCGGCGGCGGTTCAGCGCCACATAATCTTCAGAAAGATCGAGAAACGTGAGAATATCCGCTTGCGACAGCGGCTCGACGCCAAGGAGGGATCGGTGGGCGAACAACGGGCGTCTCCGGCTGCGGCGCGTGCGCCCCTCGGGCGCGGCGGAAACCGTTATAGGCGCGGGCGCCGTCGGCGAACAAGCGGCGCGGCGGCTGGCCCGACAAGCGACGCCGCGCGATGAGCTGGACGCGCTACAGCCGCGCCGAACTGCGCGCCGACCGCTTGGTGCACTTCGCCGGGCTGGCCTTCGCCGGGGTCGCCGGGCCGGTGCTGATCGCGCTGGCGATCTTTCGCGCCGACGGCGCCACCGTGGCGGCGGTGTCGGTCTATGCGGCGACCATGCTGACGATGCTGGGCGCCTCGGCGGCCTATCACTTCTCGCGCCACCCACGCTGGCGCGCGGCGCTGCGCAGGCTGGACCACGGCGCGATCTACCTCAAGATCGCGGGCACCTACACGCCGTTCGCCGCGATCTCGATGGGCGCGGGCGCCGGGCCGGGGCTGCTGGCGGCGGTGTGGAGCGTGGCGGGCGCCGGACTGGCGCTGAAGCTGTTCGCGCCGATGCGCTTCGAGCGGCTGTCGGTCGCGCTCTACCTCGCGCTGGGCTGGGCGGGGGTCTGGGTGTGGTCGGAGATGTCGGCGTCGCTGTCGCCGCTGGGGCTGGGGCTGCTGGCGGCGGGCGGCGCGCTCTATTCCCTCGGGGTCGGGTTCTTCCTGTGGGAGAGGCTTCCTTTCCATAACGCGATCTGGCACTTGCTGGTGCTGGTCGCCACGGTCTGCATGTTCGCCGCCGTCGCGGTGGAGATGGTCTGACCGGAGGATCCGAGTTGAGCGTCGTCATCGTCATCCCCGCGCGCTACGCCTCGCAGCGGTTTCCCGGCAAGCCGCTGGCGCCGCTGACCGGCGCCACGGGCATCGACAAGCCGCTGATCCAGCGCAGCTGGGAGGCCGCGCTGGCGGTGCAGGGCGTGGACCGCGTGGTGATCGCCACCGACGACGCGCGCATCGCCGACGCCGCACGCGGTTTCGGCGCCGAGGTGGCGATGACCTCGCAGACCTGCGCCAACGGCACCGAACGCTGCGCCGAGGCGCTGGCGGCGCTGCCCGGCGCCGGGATCGTGGTCAACCTGCAGGGCGACGCGCCGCTGACGCCGCCGTGGTTCGTCGAGGCGCTGATCGCTGAGCTGCGCGATCGCCCGGAGGTGCAGGTGGCGACGCCGGTGCTGCGCTGCGACCCCGACGCGCTGGCGGCGTTCCGCGCCGACCGGCGCGCGGGCCGCGTGGGCGCCACCACCGCCGTGATGACCGCCGCGCGCGCGGCGCTGTATTTCTCCAAGGAGGTGCTTCCTTACGTCGATCCGGCGCTGCCGCTCTCCGAGGGGCCGCCGGTCTGGCATCATGTCGGCGTCTATGCCTACCGGCCCGAGGCGCTGGCCGCCTACATGGGCTGGCCGATCGGACCGCTGGAGCGGTTCGAGGGGCTTGAGCAGCTGCGATTTCTGGAAAACGGCGCGCCGGTCGCCTGCGTCGAGGTGGCGGCGCGCGGCCTGGGGTTCTGGGAGCTCAACAACCCCACCGACCGGCCGCGCATCGAGGCGATGCTGCGGGCGCGGGGGTTGCAATAACGGCCCAGATGCGCCGCTTTGCGGTCGCAGACGTGTAATTGGCGCAATGATGCTGTAACAGAGTTGTGGGACACAGTTTGCGCCAGCGTGAGGGGCGTATGGAGGTCAAAGATGCAAGCGCCAGTTCGTAAAGCCGTTTTTCCTGTGGCTGGGATGGGGACCCGATTTCTGCCCGCCACCAAGGCGATTCCAAAGGAAGTGCTGCCGCTGGTCGATCGCCCGCTGATCCAGTATGCGATCGACGAGGCGCGCGCCGCCGGGATCGAGGAGTTCATTTTCGTCACCGCGCGCGGCAAATCGGCGCTCGAGGACTATTTCGACCGCGCCCCCGAGATCGAGCGCGCCCTGCGCGACAAGAACAAGGTCGATCTGCTCAAGGCGATGGAGCCGTCGGAGATGCCCTCCGGCGCCATCGCCTATGTCCGCCAGCAGGAGGCGCTCGGCCTCGGCCATGCGGTGTGGTGCGCGCGCAGGCTGATCGGCGACGAGCCGTTCGCGGTGATCCTGCCCGACGACGTGATCGAGGCGGAGGCGCCCTGCCTGGCGCAGATGATCGAGGCGTATAACGAGACCGGCGGCGCGGTCGTCGCCGCGATGGAGGTGCCGCGCAGCGCCACCGCAAGCTATGGCGTGCTGGACATCGCCGAGGACAAGGGGCGCTGCGTGCGCGTCAAGGGTATGGTGGAAAAGCCGAAACCCGAGGCGGCGCCCTCCACCCTCGCCGTGATCGGGCGCTATATCCTGCCCAGCACGGTGATGGACAACCTCGGCGTGATGCGGCGCGGCGCCGGCGGCGAAATCCAGCTGACCGACGCCATCGCCGAAGAGATCGCCTCCGGTCGCCCGGTGCACGGCTATCGTTTCCGGGGCCGCCGCTTCGACTGCGGCTCCAAGGCCGGGTATCTTCAGGCGACGGTGGCCTTCGGCCTCGCCCGGCCCGAGTTGCGCGACGAATTCGCCGCGTTCCTCGAAAGCCTGGCGCCGCACAAAAGCGCGGCAGAATAGCCGCGCGGCGTCAGTCGCCGCAGACCGGCTGCGCCTTGGCCAGCCGGTCGAACGCCGCCAGCGTGGCGATCAGGTCCGCCATCCGGTCGAGCGGGATCATGTTCGGGCCGTCCGACGGCGCGTCGTCGGGCGCCTCATGAGTCTCGATGAACACCGCCGCGACGCCGATCGCCACCGCCGCGCGCGCCAGAACCGGCGCGAATTCGCGCTGGCCGCCGGAAGCGCCGCCAAGGCCGCCGGGCTGCTGCACCGAATGGGTGGCGTCGAACACCACCGGATAGCCGGTCCTCGCCATGATCGGCAGGCTGCGCATGTCGCTGACCAGCGTGTTGTAGCCGAACGAGGCGCCGCGCTCGCACAGCAGGATGTTCTCGTTGCCGGTGCTGGCGATCTTGGCGGCGACGTTGGCCATGTCCCACGGCGCCAGGAACTGCCCCTTCTTGACGTTGATCGCGCGTCCGGTCTCGCCCGCCGCCAGCAACAGGTCGGTCTGGCGGCACAGGAACGCGGGGATCTGGAGCACATCCACCGCCTGCGCCACGCGCGCGCACTGATCGGGGGCATGAACATCGGTCAGCACCGGCGCGCCGATCCGGTCGCGCACCGCCGCCAGAACCTCCAGCCCCGCGTCGATCCCCATGCCGCGCTGCGCGCCCAGCGAGGTGCGGTTGGCCTTGTCGTAGGACGCCTTGAAGATGAAGCCGAGGCCGCTGTCGGCGCAAATCCCGGCCATGCGCCCGGCGATCGTCAGCGCGTGGTCGAGGCTTTCAAGCTGGCACGGCCCCGCGATCACCGTCAGCGGCCTGTCGGCGCCGACCGTCACGCCGCCGACGGGCACCTGTTTCGCGATGGTCATGGCGCAGTCCCCTTTCCGCTGGCGTCGCGCCGTGATCGGCCAGAACGGCGGCGATGTCCAGCGGCGCCGCCCGCTGCGCCTGCGCCCTCTGCGCGCGGCGCAGCCTATGTCTGCGCGCGGCGCACGACGCCGAACGCGCGCCCCATGATCAGCGCGACCAGCGCGGCGCCGAACGACATCAGCGCCCCCATCTTCGCCGCGTCCTGCACCGGACCGTCCGCGAACGCGACCCCGGCGACGAACAGCGCCACGGTGAAGCCGATGGCGGCGACGCAGCCCATCACGAACAAGTCGGCGATCCGCATCCCCTCCGGCAGCCCCAGCCCCATGGGCCGCGCCGCCAGCCAGCCCATCAGCAGGATGCCCGCAGGCTTGCCGATCAGCAGCCCGGCCAGCACCAGCCATGTGGCCGCGCCCATCGTCGAGAACGCAACCCCCGCGTTCATCAGCGCGAACGCGAACAGGATCAACTCGACCGGCGCCTTCAACCCCTGCTGGATGGCGTTCAGCAGATCGGGCAGACCCGACTCCGCCTCGGCGAAGATGCCGAACGACACGTCCGCGTGCGGTATGGCGGGGATGATCGGCAACAGACCCAGCGCGGGATGAATGCCCGCCTGCTGAAACGCATACCACGACAGCGCGCCCGCCCCCAGATAGGGCCAGAAGCCGAACACGCGGCGCACCAGCGTCGAATTCGGCCTCTCGGACTTGTGGCGGTCGAGGCGCCGCGGCAGGCGGTTGAACAGCAGATACGCGCTCGCCGCAGCGCCGAGCGACAACAGCAGCCAGAACGGCGCCAGGTCGCCGGTCGGATAGAACACCGCCAGAATCAGCAGGCCGCCCGCGTCGTCGGCGATGGCCAGCAGCAACAGGAAGCGGATCGCCGGATGACCGGCGCCGAACACCAGCCGCCCCACCAGATAGGAGAACGCGATGTCGGTGGCGGTCGGGATCGCCCAGCCGCTCGCCAGAACCGCCGCCTTGCCCAGCGCGACGGCGCCCAGCATGTAGATCAGCGCGGGACCGGCCATGCCGCCGACAGTGGCGATCAGCGGCGTCAGCGCCTTCCTGCCGCGCAACTCTCCCGTGCGCAGCGCCACCGCCTCCCACACCTCCTTGCCCGCCAGCGCGAAGAACAGCGCCATCAGGATGTCGTTGACCAGAAAGCGCAGCGTCAGCACGCGGTGGCTCTCGCCGTTCGGGCCGTGATGCAGATGCCCGACCGGCGACGGCTCCAGCAGCGTGACATCGACGACGGCGAGATAGCTTTGCGGCGCCAGATTGGCCCAGAACAGCGCGACGATCGCGCCCAGCACCAGCAGCAGCGAATATTCGACAAGAATCCGCCAGACCTTGTCCATGACGCCGTCCCCCCCATTAGTATTTTCCAAGAATGTCGCGCCGCGCGGCGCCGCGGCGCAATGCGGCGTGTCGCTGCGGCCCGGATTGCGACTCGCCAGCAGGCGCGCGCCGCCGTATCGCTGGCGCCATGTCAGAGAGCCTCGCCGCCGACATCGCCGCCTGCCGCGCCTGCGCGGACCGCTTCGCACGCACCGCCACCGCCCATGCGCCGCGCCCGGTGATCCGGCTGTCGGCGACCGCGCGGCTGCTGATCGCGGGTCAGGCGCCGGGCGCGCGGGTGCACGCCTCCGGCCTGCCGTTCGACGACGCCTCCGGCGACCGGCTGCGCGACTGGCTGGGGCTGGACCGCGCGGCCTTCTATGACGCCAGCCGCGTCGCCATCGCGCCGATGGCGTTCTGCTTTCCCGGCTATGACGCGCGCGGCGCCGATCTGCCGCCGCCGCCGCTGTGCGCGCAGCTGTGGCGCGGGCGGGTGATGGCGGCGATGCCGCAGGTGGCGCTGGTGGTTCTGGTCGGCGCCCATGCGCAGCGGTGGCATCTTGGCGCTGCGGCGAAGCGCACGCTGACCGAAACGGTAAGTTCCTGGCGCGCATATCTCCCGGCGGCCTTGCCGACGCCGCACCCATCGTGGAGAAACACCGCATGGCTGAAACGCAATCCCTGGTTCGAGGCGGAATTGGCGCCGCAGCTGCGCGCGCGCGTCGCGGCGCTCGTGCGCTAGCGCTCAGCCTCGCGCTCGGCGCCTGCGCGGCGGGCGGCGCGCTGCCCGCGCCGGACGGGGGCGCGCCCGGCCTTGCGCAGACCATCGCCGGGGCGGACGGCGCGCCGCTGGCGCTGTCGGTCTGGCCCGCCGGGGGGCGCCCGCAGGCCGTGCTGCTGGCGGTCCACGGTTTCGGCGACTACGCCCCCAGCACATTCGGCGGCCCGGCGCCGTTCTGGGCGGCGGCGGGGATCGCGGTTTACGCCTATGACCAGCGCGGCTTCGGCCGCAACCCCAGCCGCGGCGCATGGCCGGGGGCGGACGCGCTGATCGCCGATTTCGCCGCCGTCGCCGCGCAGGTGCGCGAACTGCATCCCGATACGCCGCTGATCGCGCTCGGCCATTCGATGGGCGCGGGCGTCGCGCTGGCCGCCGTGGCCGAGGGGCGCGCGCCGCAGGTGGACGGCCTGATCCTCGCCGCGCCCGCCATCGCCGGGGGCGACCGGGTCGGCGCGGTCTCACGCGCGGCGGTCTGGACCATGGCGAAGCTGACGCCCGACACGCGCTGGAGCGGCGAGGGAATGGTGCGCTTCCAGGCCTCCGACGACATCGACGCGCTGCGCGCGCTGGCCGCCGACCCGCTCTATCTGCGCGACCCCAGCGCGCGCGAGATCCTCGGCCTGATCCGCGTCATGGACCGCGCCGCCGCCGCCGCGTCCGCCGCCCGGATTCCGATGCTGGCGCTTCAGGGCGAGAAGGACGAGTTGGTGGCCCCCGAAGACTCAGCCGCCGCAGCCGCAACCTTCACCGCGCCGACCAGGACCATCCTCTACCCCGAGGGCTGGCACCTGCTGTTTCGCGACCGGCAGAAGGCGCGCGTCTGGGCCGACGTGCGCGACTGGATACTGGTGACAGCCCGATGACACCGCTTGACCGCGCGTTCGCCGCCGCCGAGGCGCCCGGCGCCGCGCCCGGCGCGCGCGCGCGCTTCTACGCGCTGCTGCTGGAGAGCGCGCTGTTCTGCCCGGTGGCCGACGACGCAGCCGACGCGGCGGAGGGCGCCGCGCTGAAGCCGCTAACCTTCGCGCTGGAGGCCGGGCCGGTGGCGCTGGCCTTCGACGACGACGCGCGCATGGCGGCGTTCTTCGACGCGCCGACCGAATACGTCACCCTGCCGGGCCGCGCGCTGGCCGCGGCGCTCGCCGGGGCGGGCCTCGGCCTGGGCCTCAACCTCGGCGACGCGCCGTCCGCCACGCTGCTCGATCCGGTGACGGTGGCCTGGCTGGCGGCGGAGATGGGCGGCGGGGTGGAGACGGCGCCGCTGGTCGGCGCGCTGAGCGTCGGCCCGCCGCGCGGGGCGGAGCCGGGCCTGTGCGCGGCGCTGGCCGGGCGGCTGTCGGCCTTTCCCGGCATGGTGGCCGAAGCGTGGCTGGTGCGGCTGGGCGCGGAAGGGGCGGAGGCGCGGCTGACGCTGCTGTTCCTGCCCGCCAGCGCGTTCACGCGCGGCGCCGAGGCGCTGGCGGGCGAACTGGGCCGCGCGGCGCAGCCCTATGCGCCGCCGGGCGAGGAAGTCGCCACCGGCGCGCTGACCGAGGGCCACCCGCTGCTGCGCCCGGCCCGCGCGCAGGGCCTGAGGCTCTGGCCCGCGCCCGACGCGCCGGAGACGCCTGCGCCGCGGCGTCCGGCGGCGCCGCCACGCCTGCGCTGAGGCGGGCGCGCCTCGCCGCTCCGGCCTACGCGCCAGGGCCGCGCACGCGCAAAAGGCTACCCCGCGCATAGGCGGGGCCATGGTGAAAAACTGCGCACAGCCCCGGCTCGGGGGCCGGGGCGGCGAGGCGCGGCGCGGGTATCCCCCGAAACCGCCTCGCCTCAGCCCTGCGCGTCACCCAGCGGCGCCATGCCCATGGCGTGGAAGCCGCCGTCGGCGAACAGCACTTCGCCGCTGATCGCGCCCGCCAGCGGCGACAGCAGGAACAGCCCGGCGCCGCCGACCTCCTCCAGCCTGGCGTTGCGGCGCAGCGGCGCGGTGTCGGCGCTGGCCTTGTAAACCCTGCGCGCGCCGCCGATGGCCGACCCCGCCAGCGTGCGCATCGGCCCCGGCGACAGCGCGTTGACCCGCACCCCCTGCGGCCCGAAATCGGCGGCGAGATAGCGCACGCTCGCCTCCAGCGCCGCCTTGGCGACGCCCATGACGTTATAGTTCGGCATCACCCGCTGCGCGCCGAGGTAGGTCAGCGTCAGCGCGGCGCCGCCCTCGGGCATCAGCGCCGCCGCGCGCCGGGTGACATCGACGAAGGAGAAGCAGCTTATCTCCAGCGTCTTGAGAAAATTGGCGCGCGAGGTGTCGGCGAAACGCCCGGTCAGCTCCGCCTTGTCGGAATAGGCGATGGCGTGAACCACGAAATCGAGGCTGCCCCACGCCGCGCGCAGCGCCTCGAACGCCGCGTCCATGCTGGCGGGGTCGAGCACATCGACATCCACCGTCAGCCGCGCGCCGATCTGCGCCGCCAGCGGCGCCACGCGGCGGCCGAACGCCTCGCCCTGATAGCTGAGCGCGACCTCGGCCCCGGCGCCGTGCAGCGCCTGCGCGACGCCCCAGGCGATGGAGTGGTCGTTGGCCACCCCCATCACCAAGCCGCGCCTGCCGTCCATGATCCCCATGCGCGTCACCCGTGAAAGCGGCTGAGCGCAAGGGTCGCGTTGGTGCCGCCGAAACCGAAGCTGTTGGACAGCACGGTGTCCAGCCCGGCGCCGTCCACCCGCGCGGTCGCGATCTCGGCGGGGTGTATTTCCGGATCGAGCGTGGCGACGTTGGCCGACGCGGCGATGAAATCGTGTTGCAGCATCAGCAGGCAATAGATCGCCTCCTGCGCGCCGGTCGCGCCCAGCGAATGGCCGGTCAGCGACTTGGTGGAGCTGATCGGCGGCGTGGCGCCCTCGCCGAACACCCGCCGCACCGCCTTGACCTCGGTCACGTCGCCCGCAGGCGTCGAGGTGCCGTGGGCGTTGATGTAGCCGACCTTGCGATCGCCGATGGTGGACAGCGCCAGCTTCATGCAGCGCTCCGCCCCCTCGCCCGAGGGCGCCACCATGTCGTGCCCATCCGAGGTGGCGCCATAGCCGGTGACCTCGGCGTAGATCTTCGCGCCGCGCGCGCGGGCGCGCTCCAACTCCTCCAGCACCACCACGCCGCCGCCGCCCGCGATCACAAAGCCGTCGCGGGTGGCGTCGAAGGCGCGGCTCGCGGTCTCGGGCGTGTCGTTGTATTTCGACGACATCGCGCCCATGGCGTCGAACAGGCAGCTCAGCGTCCAGTCCAGCTCCTCGCCGCCGCCCGCGAACATCACGTCCTGCTTGCCCCACTGGATCATCTCGGTCGCGTTGCCG
>CAZOZE010000273.1:0-8140 GCA_964584215.1 uncultured Rhodobacterales bacterium | reverse complement strand
AAGCTGCATGGTCTTGCCGCCCGGCGCGGCGCAGAGGTCGAGCACGCGCTTGCCCGCGACGGCGCCCATCAGCCGCGCGGGGATCGCGGCGCTGGCGTCCTGCGCCCACCATGCGCCCTCCGCATAGCCGGGCAGCGCGGTCAGCTGCACGCCGCGCGCCAGCCGCAGCGAGCCGCTGGGCGTGGGCGTCGCCCCCAGACGCTGTGACCAGAGCGCGGCCTCGGCAGGGTCGCGCACGGTCAGATCGAGGCTTGCGTCGGTCAGTTGCGCCGCCGCGATGGCGTCGGCCGCCGCGCCGTATTCCGCGCGCAGGCGGCGCATCAGCCATTCGGGCGCCGCCTGCGCGCGCGCCGCCGGGTCGGCCAGATGCGCGGGCGCGGCCTCGGCGGCGCGGCGGGCGACGGCGTTCACCAGCCCGGCCAGCGGCGCGGCGCGCCGGTCGGCCTTGGTCAGCCGCACCGCCGCGTCCACCGCCGCGTGGGGCGCGGCGCCCAGCGCGCCGACCTCCGCCGCCGCCAGCCGCAGCGCATCGCGGGCCACATGCGCCCGCGCGGCGATCGGCTGGCGCATCAGCGTCGCCAGCAGCGCGTCCACCGGCGCCAGCCAGCGCAGCGTCGCCGCCGCCAGATCGCCCGCCCGCGCCCGCTCCGGCCCGCTCAGCGCCGCCATCGCGGCGTCGGCCTTGGCGGCGTCGAGCGAGCGTCCGTCGTCCAGAACCGCCGCGATCATCCCCAGCGCGGCGCGGCGGGGGGCGAGGCCGTGCGCATCGCTCATCGTCTGCGGTCAATGCCAGAAGATCCCGCGCGGGGGATGCGGGTAGATCGGGCTTGCGGCGCGGCGCGCGGCGGCGAGGGGCGCGGCGGGGCGGGCCGCGCGGCGCCCTCCGCCGCCATGGCGCGCAGCGCGGCGATGCGGTTCTCCACCGCCGGATGGGTGGTGAACAGCCCGTCGAACCGCCGCCCGGCCAGCGGGTTGACGATGAACAGATGCGCCGAGGCGGGGTTGCGCTCGGCGCTCTCCATCTCGGCCCGCGCGCCGCCGCCCGCGATCTTGCCCAGCGCCGAGGCCAGCCACAGCGGCTGACCACAAATCTCCGCGCCCATGCGGTCGGCGGAATATTCCCGCGTGCGGCTGATCGCCATCTGGATCAGCATCGCCGCCAGCGGCGCCAGGATCACCCCCAGCAGCAGGCAGATCATGCCCAGCGGGTTGCGGTTCTCGCCATTGCCCTGCGCCGAGCCGAAGAACATGCCGAACTGCGCCAGCATCGAGATCGCGCCCGCCACCGTGGCGGCGATGGTCATGATCAGCGTGTCGCGGTTCTTGATATGCGCCAGCTCATGCGCGATCACGCCGGCCAGCTCTCCCTTGTCCAGCGTGCGCATCAACCCGGTCGTCACCGCCACGGCGGCGTTGTCGGTGTTGCGCCCGGTGGCGAAGGCGTTGGGCTGATCGGTGTCGATCACATAGACCGCAGGCATCGGCAGCCCGGCGTTCGCCGCCAGCCGCGCGACCATTCCGTGCAGCTCCGGCGCGCCCATCGCCGTCACCGGCTGCGCGTTGTGCATCCTCAGCGCCAGCTTGTCGGAGTTCCACCACGCGAAGGCGTTGGTCGCCACCGCGACCAGCAGCGCGATCAGCGCGCCGCCGGGGCCGCCGATCAGATAGCCGACGCCGAGAAACAGCGCCGTCATCGCGGCGAGCAGCATCATGGTCTTGACGGCGTTCATCGGCGCGCTCCAATCAGGGCTTCATCCATGGGAGCGGATATATGGCCGATGTCGATGCACTGAAAGAGAGGCGCCTCGCCGAGGCCGCCGCGCGCGCGCTGGCCGAGGCCGAAGCGCGCCGCAAAGCCGCCGCCGCCGCCCTGCCGCCCGAGCTGGGCGGGCGCGACGGGCCGGAGCCGACGCGCTTCGGCGACTGGGAGAAGGACGGCATCCTCTCGGATTTCTGACGCGGCGCATTTTATTGCGGCGCAACACTGTGCGGGCGGCGGCGTTTCTGACAGAGTAATGACAGGGCGTCAGACCGGCGCCGCGCCCGCCAGGAAGGACTCCGCCCTTGAAACTGCGCATCGGTTACGAACTGCGCTACCACTTTCCGCAGCCGACGCCGGTGGTGGTGCTGCTCAACGTCCACTACAGCCGCGTCTCGGACCTGGAGCGGCCCGACAATGTGATCGTCAGCCCCTCCGCGCCGATCTCGGGCTATCGCGACGGGTTCGGCAACTGGTGCACGCGGTTCCTCGCGCCTGCGGGCGACCTGACGATCACCACCGACGCATTGATCCGCGACAGCGGCGCGCCCGACCCGCAGGCGCTCGACGCGCAGCAATGCCCGGTGGAAGACCTTCCCGAGGAGGCGCTGGTGTTCCTGCTGCCGAGCCGGTTCTGCGAAAGCGACCGGATGCTCGATCTGGCGTGGTCGCTGTTCGGCCATATCGCGCCGGGCTGGGGCCGGGTGCAGGCGATCTGCGATTTCGCCCACAACCATATCCGCTTCGACTACAACGCCGCCCGCGCCACCCGCACCGCCTGCGAGGGCTATGAGGAGCAGGTCGGCGTGTGCCGCGATTTCGCGCATCTGGCGCTGGCGTTCTGCCGCGCGCTCAATATCCCGGCGCGCTATTGCACCGGCTATCTGGGCGACGTGGGCACGCCGCCCCCCTATCCGCCGGGCGATTTCGCCGCCTGGATCGAGGTCTGGCTGGGCGGGCGCTGGCATACCTTCGACCCGCGCAACAACACGCCGCGCATCGGCCGGGTGCTGATGGCGCGCGGGCGCGACGCGGCGGATGTGGCGATCGCGATGACCTTCGGCCCCAACCAGTTGACCGGCTTCAGGGTCTGGACCGACGAGGTCGCCTGAGCGCGGCCTCCAGCGCGCGCGCCTCGCCCTCCACCGCCAGCAGGTCCACGGCGCGGGCGGCGCGCATCCAGACGGCGACGTGATCGGGCTCGCTCGGCGGGCCGAGCGGGCGGATCGGGCGCGCAAGATAGATGTGCTGCACCTTGCGCGCGTAATAGCGGTATTCCGGCAGCCAGCAATAGCGCGCGAACGCCTCCAGCCGCCGCAGACCGCCGATGCGCCAGCCGGTTTCCTCATGGACTTCGCGGTGCAGGGCGCGGACCGGGCTTTCGCCGGGGTCGATGCCGCCGCCGGGCAGCAGCAGCGCGCCGTTCTGCGCCGCCAGCAGCACGTCGCCGTCCAGCAGCAGCACGCCATAGGCGCCGGGCCGGTCGCGATAGGCGACGCCCTTGAGCGGGGCTTCTCCGCAGCGGCGCATGGGCCTTTGCCTCCCCCTTGGCGGCGCGGCGTTGCCGCGTGGTCGCATGGGCGATAAACCGGACCGGCTTTGATGTGAAGGGGCGGACATGGCCGACGACCCGCAAACGCCGACCGGCGACGACAGCGTGCTGCCGTTCCAGCTTGACCGGCCCGACATTCGCGGCCGGGTGGCGCGGCTCGATTCGGCGCTGGAGGCGATCCTGTCGCGCCACGCCTACCCGCCCCCGGTCTCGGCGCTGACGGCGGAGGCGGCGCTGCTGACGGTGACGATCGGCCAGATGCTGGAATCGCGCTGGCGCCTCAGCCTTCAGGTGCGCGGCGCCGGGCCTGTGCGGCTGATCGCGACCGACTATTTCGCGCCCGCCGCGCCGGGCGAGCCTGCGCGCATCCGCGCCTATGCGGGCTTCGACCCCGAGCGGGTGGCGGGCGAGGCGGCGCCGTTTTCGCTGCTGGACGAGGGATTCTTCGCGATGACGGTGGATCAGGGGCCGGGAACCGCGCCCTATCAGGGGCTGACGCCGCTGGTCGGCGGCTCGCTCGCCGCCTGCGCCGAGACCTATTTCGCGCAGTCCGAGCAGATCGCCACGCGCTTTTCGGTCGCCGCCGCGCTCAGCGCCGCGCCGGGTGAGGCGGCGCGCTGGCGCGGCGGCGCGATCATGCTGCAACACCTGCCGAAAGCCTCGCCCAACGCCGCGCCTGACGCCCCCTCGGGCGGCGACGGGCTGATGCGCGCGGACGACGTGGCGGCGATGTCGGACGGCGCCGAGGACTGGACCCGCGCCACGACGCTGTTGGAGACGGTCGAGCCGCATGAGCTGCTGGGGCCGCTGGTGGCGCCCGACCGCCTGTTGCTGCGACTGTTTCACGAGGAGCGCCCGCGCGTCTGGCCGCCGCAGCAGGTGCGCTTCGGCTGCACCTGCTCGCGCGACCGGGTCGAGGCGGCGATGGCGCAATACTCCGCGAAGGACATCGAGAGCATGACCACCGAGGAAGGCGTGCTGACCGCCGATTGCCAGTTCTGCGGCGCGCACTACCGCTTCGACCCGGCGACGCTTGGCTTCGAGAGCGGCGCGACCGGGCCGGGCGTTCCCACCGGCGGGCCGGTCAGGCGGTGACCTTCGCCGCCGACAGCGCGCCCTCGCAGATGCGGTGCGCGGTGTGGATAGCCTGCGCGGCGCCGTAGGGCGCGTTCAGCAGCAACAGGCCGGAGCCGACCATGCCGCGCTCGGGCGGATCGCCGAACAGCACTTCGTCGCGCATCAGCGCGCTTCCCGCCACCGCCTCGATCGGGCCGGTCAGCGCGTCGTGCCGCGCGTCGGGCAGGATCGGATACCAGATCATCAGCACGCCTTCCGGCCAGCGCCCCCAGATCTCCAGCGCCAGCATCGCGGTGTCGAGATATTCGCCCTTCACCTCATAGCTGGGGTCGATCAGCGCGAGGCCCCGGCGCGGCTCGGGCGGGGTGAGGGCGCGCAGGCCCTCGCGCCCGTCGCGGCGGTGGATCGCCACGTCCGGCCCCTCGCCCTGCGGGCCGCCCATCGCCTGAGCCAGCGCGGCGTGCTCGGCGGGGTGCAGCTCCATCAGCGCCAGACGGTCGCCGGGGCGCAGCAGCGCGCGCGCGATGGCGGGCGAGCCGGGATAGGCGGCGGGACCGGCCAGCGCGCGCGCGGCGCGAATCGCGGCCCAGTAAGGGTGATCCGCCTCAGTCAGCCGCGCGATCCCGCGCAGCGATTCGGCGGTCTTGAGCGCCTCGGGCGCGCCAAGATCATACATCCCGCGCCCTGCGTGGCTCTCGAGGTATGAGATCGGGCGCGGCTTGACCGTCAGCAGCCGCAGCATCGCCGCCAGCACGCTGTGCTTGTGCAGATCGGCCGGTCCGCCGGCGTGATAGGCGTGCTGGTAGGACAGCATCTATCCTTTTCGCCTCCGCAAGGGCCTGCGCCTCGGCGCCGGGCCGCGCTACCATACACGGCATGACACCGTTCGCACGACTTCTAGAACACTTGGTTTACACGCAAGGGCGCAGCGCGAAACTGGCGCTGATGGCGCAGTATTTCCGCCAGACGCCCGACCCCGACCGGGGCTGGGCGCTGGCGGCGCTGGCGGGGGGCCTGCGCCTGCCGCATCTGACGCCCGCGACGTTCCGCGCGCTGGCCGAGGCGCGGGTCGATCCGGTGCTGTTTCGGCTGTCGCATGATTTCGTCGGCGATCTGGCCGAGACGGTGTCGCTGATCTGGCCGGGCGCCGCCGGGGACGGCGCAGGCCCGCCGCTCGGCGCCGTGGTCGCGGCGCTGACCGGGGCGCCGAAAGCCGCGCGCGCCGACGCGGCGGCGGCCCTGCTCGACCGGATGGGGCCGTCGGAGCGCCTCGCGCTGGTCAAGCTTTGCGCCGGCGGCCTGCGCGTGGGGGTGTCGGGCAGGCTGGCGAAAACCGCGCTGGCGCAGCTCGGGCCGGTGACGACGGAGGCGATCGAGGAGGCGTGGCACGGCCTGCGCCCGCCCTACGCCGAGTTGTTCGCCTGGATCGGCGGCGGCCCGGCGCCGCAGATCGACCGCGCGATGGGCTTTCGCCCGATGATGCTCGCCCACCCGGTCGAATCGGCGCTCTTTGCTGCGACCGAGGCGCGCACGGCGGCGGAGAGCGACGCCGAGACGCTGGCGCGGCTCATCGCCCGCCTCTCGCCGGCCGATTTCGCGGCGGAATGGAAGTGGGACGGCGTGCGGGTGCAGGCGGTGGCCGGGCCTGCGGGCCGCGCGCTCTATTCGCGCACCGGCGAGGATCTGGGGACCGCCTTCCCCGACGTGCTGGCGGCGATGGACTGGCGCGGCTGCGTCGATGGCGAGTTGCTGGTGCGCGGGCCGGACGGCGCGGCGGCGCCGTTCGCCGAGTTGCAAAAGCGGCTGGGCCGCAAGCGGGTGAGCGCGCGTGAGGCGGCGGCGCGCCCCGCCTTCATCCGCGCCTACGACCTGCTGCATGACGGCGAGGCCGACCTGCGCGCCCTGCCCTTCGACGCGCGGCGCGCGCGGCTGGAGCGGTTCGCGCCCGGCCTCGACCTCTCGCCGCAGATCGCTTTCGAAGACTGGGCGACGCTGGCGGCGCTGCGGGCCGGGGCGCGCGACGCGGCGCAGGAGGGACTGATGCTCAAGCGCCGCGACGGCGCCTATCTGGGCGGGCGCCCGATGGGGCAGTGGTTCAAATGGAAGCGCGCGGCGCTGACCGCCGATTGTGTGCTGATGTATGCGCAGCGCGGCCATGGCAAGCGGTCGAGCTATTACTCCGACTACACCTTCGGCGCCTGGCGCGACGGCGCGGCGGGGCCGGAGCTGGCGCCGGTGGGCAAGGCCTATTCCGGCTTCACCGACGCCGAGCTGACGCGGCTCGACAAGTTCGTGCGCGACAACACCACCGATCGATTCGGCCCGGTGCGCGCGGTGGCGCCGACGCTGGTGCTGGAGGTCGCCTTCGATGCGGTGCAGCGCTCGGCGCGCCACAAGTCCGGCGTCGCGCTGCGCTTTCCGCGCATCCGCCGCATCCGCTGGGACAAGCCTGCGAATGAAGCGGACCGGGTCGAGACGCTGGCGGCGTGGGCGCCGTGAGCGCGGCTCAGCGCGGCGAGCGCTTGGCGAGAATGCGCTGGAGGGTGCGGCGGTGCATGTTGAGCCGCCGCGCCGTCTCGCTCACGTTGCGGTCGCACAGTTCGAACACGCGCTGGATATGCTCCCAGCGCACGCGGTCCGCGCTCATCGGGTTCTCCGGCGGCGCGGGCTTGTCCTCCAGCCGCGCCAGCAGCGCGGCCTCCACGTCGTCGGCGTCGGCGGGCTTGCTGAGGTAGTCCGTGGCGCCGATCTTGACCGCCGCGACGGCGGTGGCGATGGCGCCGTAGCCGGTCAGCACCACGATGCGCGCGTCCGGGCGGATCTCGCGCAGCACTTCGACCACGTCGAGCCCGTTGCCGTCCTCAAGCCGCAGGTCGATCACCGCGAAGGCGGGCGGCGCGGCGCGCGCGGCGTCCAGCCCCTCGGCGACGCTCTCGGCCATCGTGACCGGATCGAAGCCGCGCTTCTCCATCGCGCGGCCGAGCCGCTTGCGGAACGCCTCGTCGTCATCGACGATCAGAAGGCTCTTGTCGGGGCCGATGTCCTGCGCTGCGCCGTCTTCCATTGGGTTCCCATCCATCGCCGCCGCGCCCGGGCGCGACATTTTGTTGCGTTATGGAACCTGCTGGCGACGCTGTCAAATCCGCCGCAGCGCCAATGCGGGCGCTGCGGCGCGTGACGAGCGGCGGACGAAGGCCGGTCAGATCGAGTCTTCGATCCAGTGGGCGATCGCGGTCTTGGGCGCCGCGCCGACCTTGGTGGCGGCGACCTTGCCATCCTTGAACAGCATCAGCGTCGGGATCCCGCGCACGCCGTATTTCGACGGGGCACCCGGGTTGTCGTCGATATTGATCTTGACGATCTTGACCTTCTCGCCCAACTCGCCAGCTATTTCTTCCAGAGCCGGGCCGATCTGCTTGCACGGGCCGCACCATTCCGCCCAGAAATCCACCACGACCGGAGTGGCGGACTTGAGCACATCGGCGTCGAAACTGTCGTCGGTGACGGGCGTGGTGGCCATGGCGGACATCCTTTCAAAGCGAGCGGCGTCGCGCTCAGGTGGTGTGAAGCTATGAATGCGCGCGGACGCGGTCAAGCCGCCGCGCGCGCCAGCCACGGCTCCGAACTCAAATGACAGGTGACAAGCGGGAGATTTGCTGAATCGATGCGGCGGCCGTGATTTTGGAGCCGTCCATGACCCCTGTCGCCGATCTCTTGCCTCGCAAATCCCGCCTTTCGGCGCTTCTTGAGCA
>CAZOZE010000272.1:0-7044 GCA_964584215.1 uncultured Rhodobacterales bacterium | reverse complement strand
TTCGGCCACCGCGTCGTTGGGGAACAGATACGGCAGGTCGAGAAACTGCGCCGGCGGATACCAGCCCGCCAGCCCGCCGTTGGTGGTGATGTAGATGTCGAGCCGCCCGTCCAGCAGCGCCTCGGAGCATTCGTCGGCGTTGGAGCAGAACCGCCCGTTGGGGTAGATCTCCACCGCCAGCGCGCCGTTCGATCCGGCTTCGGCGAAGGTCTTGAACACCTGCGAGCCGTCGTAATCCTCATCGTCCTCCGAGCCGAGGAAGGCGATCTTGAGCACTTTGGCCTCCTGCGCCGCGAGCGGGGCGGCGAAGGCGGCGAGCGCGGCGGCGGTCGCCGCTGCGAGGGTGGTGAGGCGGGTCGTCATCCGGGTGGTCCTCCTTGTCAGGTTTTTCTTGCGTGTCGTCACATCAGTCCGAGCAGGCGCGGCGCGGTCAGCACCAGGTCCTCAAAGAAGGTGATCAGGAAGATCACCGCCGCCTCCACCGCCAGAAACGGCAGCAGCGCCAGCGCGATCGCCTCCACCCGCTCCTTCGCCACGGCGGCGGCGACGAACAGCACAAGCCCCATGGGCGGCGTCGCCAGCCCCACCGTCACGTTCACGCACATCACGATGGCGAAATGCACCGGGTCAACCCCGATCTGATCGACGAACACCTTGCTCAGGATCGGCCCGAGGATCAGCACCGCAGGCCCCGCGTCGAGAAACATCCCCACCACGAACAGCAGCAGGTTGAGCAGGATCAGCAGCACCATGCGGTCGTTCGACAGGCTGAGCATGAAATCGGCCAGCATCTGCGCGGCGCCGACCTGATCGGAGACCCACGAGAACGCCTTGGCCGCCGCGATCAGCATCAGGATCACCCCCGACGAGAACGCCGCGCGCAGGAAAACCTGCGGCAGATCGCGCAAGCCCAGCGCGCGCAGCACGAACACCGAGACGATCAGCGCATAGAACGCCGCCACCCCCGCCGCTTCGGTCGGGGTGAAATAGCCGGTCAGAATCCCGCCAAGCAGGATCACCGGCGTCAGCAGCGGCCAGAAGGTGGTCTTGCCGACGGCGTAGATCTCGCACAGCGTCGCGCGCTCGCTGGCCACGGGAAAGTCGTGCTTGATCGCCAGCCACCAGGTCATCAGCATCAGCCCGCCGCCGATCATCAGCCCCGGCACGATGCCGCCCGCAAACAGCGCGGCGGGCGAGACGCCCATGGTGAAGGCGTAGATGATCATGATCCCCGAGGGCGGGATGATCGGCCCGATCACCGACGAGGCCGCCGTCACCGCCGCCGCAAAGCGCCGCGTATAGCCCTGCTTCTCCATCGCCGGGATCAGCATCGACCCCAGCGCCGAGGTGTCGGCCACCGCCGATCCCGACAGGCCCGAGAACAGCACCGAGCTGAGGATGTTCACATGCGCCAGCCCGCCGCGCAGGTGGCCGATCAGCGTCTGCGAGAACTCCACCAGCCGCCGCGTGATGCCGCCGGTGTTCATCAGCTCGCCCGCAAGGATGAACATCGGCAACGCCAGCAGCGGGATCGACGAGACGCCGGAGAACATCTGGCTGATGATCGAATTGAGGTCGCGCGCGTCGAAACTTGCGCCGAGGTCGTTGACGATCACCAGTCCGGTGACGCTGAGCAGGCCGAACACCACCGGCACCGACAGCGCCAGCGACAGCAGGAACAGCCAGAGAAAGGCGACCTTCATGGCGTCACTCCCCCGCCGCCGACGTGACGTCCTCAAAGCTGCGCACCCGCTGCGCCGAGGGCGCGTCGGGGTCGAGCACGCCGAGCAGATGGCGCAGCAAAAGCTCGGCGTTGGCGAGGATCATCAGCGCCACGCTGGCGGGCATCACCATATAGACGCTGCGCCACTCGATGTTCAGCATCGGGATCTTGATCGGCGCGCGGAACGGGCGGATCGCCGACAGGTCCAGCCCGGTCAGCGCGTTGATCGCCGCCGACAGCGGCGCCGGGTCCACCCCCACCTTGCGCAGCGTCAGGTCGAGCCCCACCAGCAGCAGCAACAGGATACCCGCGTGCATCGCAAGCTGATGGATGTGCGCCATGCGCGGCGTCAGCAGCCCGCTCAGCAGGTCGAGCGCGACGTTGGCGCCGCGCCGATAGGCGACCGGCGCCACGGCGAAGGCCAGCGTGGGCAGCAGGATCAGCTGGATCTTCTCGGTCCACGGCGCGTTCAGCGCCGTCAGCCGCGCGGTGACGGTCAGCACCACCATCACCAGCATCAGCGCGATCAGGATCGCGATCACCGGGTTCAGCGTGCGCTCGACCGCGCGGTTGAGCCTGCGCAGCGAAGCGATCACGGCGGACAGCGCGCCGATCATGACATCACCTGCCCGCCGTCCACGTTCAGGCACTGGCCGGTGACATAGCTGGCGTCCTCGCTGAGCAGGAAAGCGATCACTGTGGCGACCTCCGCAGGCTGACCGAAGCGGCCGAGCGGGATTTCGCGCAACAGCCGCTCGCCGCGCTTTTCGATCACGGGCGCAGCCATCTTCGTCAGGATGATCCCCGGCGCCACCGCGTTGACCGTGGCCCGCTTGCGCAGCCGCCGCGCCAGCGCGCGCGTCAGCCCGACCAGCCCGGCCTTCGCCGCCGAATAGGCCACCGCGTCGATGGCGCCGCGCCGGAACGCCAGCGACGAGGCGAACACCAGCCGCCCCATCCGCCCCTCCGGCAGGCGGGGCGCCAGCGCGGTGGCGTAGTCGTAGCCGTTGCGCAGGTTGGCGGCCATCATCCGCTCCCACACGCCGGGAGCGTCGCCCAGCGCGGGATCGTCCTCTATGGCGCCGGCCAGATGGACAAGGCCGAACGGCGCGCCCGGCGCCGCGCCGAGCGCCTCCGCCGCCTGCGCGGCGTCGGTCGTCTCCGCTTCAGCGAAGGTCGCGCCATGGGCGGCGGCGAGGGCCGCCAGGTCGCAGCCGGGGCGGTCGATCAGGTGCAGGCCCCAGCCGCGCGCGGCCAGCGTGGCGCACAGCGCCCGCCCGATGCCGCCTGCGGCGCCGGTGACGGCGATGATGTCGCTCAAGAACGTCCTCCTCCCCGGAGCGCGGCGCTTGGCGGCCGCTGGCGTCTTGCTTCTTATATAAGTTATAGTATCGTCGATTCGCGGCAAATCAATCGTTGAATCGCCCGCGCCGCACGCGGGCTTCGGGGCCAGGGGAAATGCCGGTGGCGAGCATCGCCTGCGCGGGCGTGGTGGCGGCGGACCTGGTGTTCGCGGTGCCGCGCCTGCCCGACAAGCCGTTGAAATACCGCGCCGACGCCTCGGCGCTGGTGGCGGGGGGCTGCGCGGTGAACGCCGCCGCCGCCGTGGCGCGGCTGGGTGGGCGGGCGCATCTGATGGGCGCGGTCGGCGACGACGCCTTCGGCGCGATGATCCGGGCGGAGATGGCGGCGGAGGGCGTCGATTGCGCCACGCTGACTGTGGCGGACGCGCCCACCGCGCGCTCGGCGGTGCTGTCGGCGGCGGATGGCGAGCGGATGCTGGTCAACCACCGCGACCCGGCGCTGTTCGCCGCGACGCCGGTCATCCCCGACCCGTTTCCCTATGACGGCGCGCTGGCCGATACGCGCTGGCCGACCGGCGCGGCGGCGCTGCTGACGGCGGCGCGCGCGGCGGGCAGGCCGGGCGTTCTGGACGCCGAGGCGCCGACCGACGTGGCGGCGGCGGCGCTGGCGGCGGCGAGCCATGTGGCGTTCTCCGAGCAGGGGCTGGCCGATTTCAGCGGGCTGGACGACGCGCGCGCCGGGCTGACCGAGGCCGCCGCGCGGCTGGGCAAGTGGGTCTGCGTGACGCGCGGCCCGGCGCCGGTGCTGGTCTGCGACGGCGGCGCCGTCGCCGAGGTCGCAGGTTTCAGGGTGGATGCGGTTGACACGCTGGGCGCGGGCGACGTGTGGCACGGCGCCTTCGCGCTGTTTCTCGCCGAGGGGCTGGACGAGGCGCGCGCCGTGCGCCGCGCCAATGCGGTCGCCGCGCTGAAGGCGAGCGCCTTCGGCGGCCGCGCCGCCCTGCCCGACCGCGCGCGGCTGGAGCGATTCATGAGGGAGAGGGACGCATGGACTTGAGCATCGGCAAGCTGTGGGGGATGCGCCGGATGGCCGACGCGGGCGGGCGCTTCAAGATGACGGCGGTCGATCAGCGCCCGCCGATCAAGGGGCCGATCGCGAAGCACTACGGAACGCCGGAGGCGCCGTGGGCTGACGTGGCGGGGTTCAAGAAGCTGCTGATCGAGACCCTGCAGGACCGCTCGACCGCGATGCTGCTCGACCCGCATTACGCCGTGCCGCACGGGCTTGGCGCGCTGTCGCCGGCCAAGGGGCTGATCGTGACGCTGGAGGACTCGGTGTTCCGCGACACGCCCGGCGGGCGCGTCTCCAGCGAGATCGACGACTGGTCGGTGAACAAGATCAAGCGCATGGGCGGCGACGCGGTCAAGGTGCTGGCGTGGTGGCGGCCCGACGCCGATCCGGGCGTGAACGACGCGCAGCGCGGCTTCGTCAAGCGCATCGGCGCGGCCTGCGCGCGCTATGACATCCCGTTCCTGTTCGAGTTGCTGGTCTATCCGCTGCCCGGCGACGCCGATCAGACCCGCGATTATGTCGAGATGGCGGGCAAGCGCGCCGACCATGTGCTGGCCTCGGTGGCCGAGTTCGCGCAGCCCGATTACGGCGTGGACGTGTTCAAGCTGGAAAGCCCGCTGGCCGCCGCGCAGGTTCCCGGCGTCGGGGCCGAGGGCTGGCAAGCCGCGCAGGCGCTGTTCGACGAGATGGGCAGGCTGGCGGGGCGCCCCTGGGTGATGCTGTCGGCGGGCGCCGACAAGACCGCGTTCCGCAATATCCTCAGCCACGCCTACCGCGCCGGGGCCTCGGGCTATCTGGCCGGGCGGGCGATCTGGCTGGACGCGTTCGCGCGCTTTCCCGACTGGGCGGCGATGCGCGCCGGGCTGGAGGGCGACGCCTGCGCCTATATGGACGAGATCAACGCGCTGACCGACGCCGGGGCGCGGCCCTGGCACGCGCACCCGCGCTTTGGCGGCGACGGGCTGGCGCTGCGGCCCGCCGACGCCTCGCTGCGCCACGCTTACGCGGAGATGTGACGATGCGCGTGGGGATACTGCCGCTGGCGCGGCCCACCTTCGACATGGCCTTCGCGCAGGAGAAGCTGGACGCGATGCTGGCGCTTCTGGCGGCACGCGGGGTTGAGATCGTCGGCGCGCGCGCGCCGCTGACCGACGGCGCGCAGGCCGACGCGGCGCTCGGCGCGGTGCTGGAGCAGAACCCCAACCGCGTGCTGGTTTTGCAGGCCACCTTCACCGACGCCGCCTTCATCGCCCGCGCGGCGGCGGCGACGGCGGCGCCGCTGGCGATCTGGGCGCCGCGCGAGCCGCGCGCGGGCGGGCGGCTGCGGCTCAACGCCTTCTGCGGCCTCAATCTCGCCGGTCATGCGCTGGGGCTGGCCGGGCGGCGCTTCGGGTGGCTGCTGGCCGACCCGGACGAGGCGGGGATCGACGCGCCCCTGGCCGATCTGCTGGCGGGCGGGCGCGACGTGCGCCCGCTCGATGGCCGCCCCGCCCGCGCCGCCGCAGGCGCCAACGTGCTGGAGGGCGCGCGCGTGGTGCGGATCGGCGCGCCGCCCGAGGGCTTCGACACCTGCCGCCACGACGCCGCCGACACGCGCGCGCGCCTTGGCGTCACCGTCGAGGAGATCGGGCTCGACGCGCTGTTTGACCGCGCCCGCGCGGCGGACGGCGCGGCGGCGGCGGCGCTGCGCGCGCGCGTGGCGGCGACGCTTGGCGGCCTCGACGCGGTGGACCAGGCCCAGCTCGACCGCTCGCTGCGGCTGAAGCTGGCGCTGGACGCGCTGAAGGAAGCGCGCGCCGCCGACGCTTTCGCGGTGCGCTGCTGGCCGGAGGCGTTCACCGAATACGGCGGCGCGGTCTGCGGCCCGGCGTCGATGATGGCGGAGGGCCGCGCGCCCTGCGCCTGCGAGGCCGACGTCTGGGGCGCCGCCACCCAGCTCGCGCTGCAGCGCGTCGCCGACGCGCCGGTGTTTCTCGCCGATCTGGTGGACATGGACGCGGGCGACGACAGCGGCGTCGTGTGGCACTGCGGCCAGGCGCCGCTGAGCATGGCCGCAGGCCCGGCGCGCGCCACGATCCACACCAACCGCCGGATGCCGCTGCTCTGTGAGTTCGCGCTCAAGCCCGGCCGGGTGACGTTCTTCCGGCTCAGCCAGGCGTTCGGCCGCCCGCGCGCGGTGATCGCGACCGGCGCGATGCTCGACCGCCCCGGCGCCTTCACCGGCACATCCGGCGTCGCGCGCTTCGACGCGCCTGCGGCGCAGGTGCTGGCGCGGGTGATGGACGCAGGCCTGGAGCATCACATGGCGCTGGCCTACGGCGACCACGCCCCGGCGCTGGAGGCGCTCGCCGCCGCGCTTGATCTGCCGGTGCTGAACCTTACGGAGCAAGCATGACGATGATCCGCTACGGCCTGATCGGCGCGGGGATGATGGGGCGGGAGCATATCCGCAACATCGCGCTGCTGGGCGACGCCTGCGTGAGCGCGGTCACCGACCCCGACGCGGCGGAGCGCGCGGCCTCGGCGCAGCTTGCGGGCGGCGCGCAGGCGTTCGCCGACTACCGCGAAATGCTGGCGGCCGGGGGGTGCGACGCGCTGCTGATCGCCGCGCCCAACGACCTGCACCACGCGCTGATGCTGGACGCGCTCGACAGCGGCCTGCCGATCCTGTGCGAAAAGCCGCTCGCCACCACCGCCGCCGACTGCCGCGACCTGATCGACCGGGCGAAAGGCCGCGCCGCGCCGGTGTGGGTGGCGATGGAATATCGCTACATGCCGCCGGTCGCCCGGCTGATCGAGGCCGCGCGCGCCGGAGAGGCGGGCGCGCCGCGCATGATGGCGATCCGCGAGCACCGCTTTCCGTTTCTCGAAAAGGTGGGCGACTGGAACCGCTTCAACGCCCGCACCGGCGGCACGCTGGTCGAGAAATGCTGCCATTTCTGGGA
>CAZOZE010000271.1:0-3658 GCA_964584215.1 uncultured Rhodobacterales bacterium | reverse complement strand
CCAGCACCTCGACCCCGAGATGACCTCCGACGACGTGAAGGCGGTGGTGGAGCCGCATATCGTCAAGGCGCTGCCCGAGGGCTGGGTGGACGCGCGCACCGTCTGGCACGTCAACCCCACCGGGCGCTTCGTGATCGGCGGGCCTGACGGCGACGCCGGGCTGACCGGGCGCAAGATCATCGTGGACACCTACGGCGGCGCGGCGCCCCATGGCGGCGGCGCGTTCTCGGGCAAGGATCCGACCAAGGTTGACCGCTCGGCGGCCTATGCCGCGCGCTATCTGGCCAAGAACGTCGTCGCCGCCGGGATGGCGCGGCGCTGCACCATCCAGCTCGCCTACGCCATCGGCGTCGCCGAGCCGCTGTCGATCTACGTTGACACCCATGGCGTCGGCGAGGTGGCCGACGCGGCCATCGAACAGGCGATCCGCGACACGCTCTCGCTCACCCCGCGCGGCATCCGCACCCATCTGGGGCTGAACCGCCCGATCTATGAGCGCACGGCGGCCTATGGCCATTTCGGGCGCGAACCCGACGCCGAGGGCGGTTTTTCGTGGGAGCGCACCGACCTCGCGGACGCGCTGCGCGCGGCGCTCTGAGCGGGGCGTCCGGATGACGGCGCCGCAGCGCCCTGACGGGGCGCCGTGGCGCAACTTTCACGGCCGCCGCCATGGCAAGACGCTGCGCGCCCGGCAGCGCGCGCTGCTGGAGACCCGCCTCGCCGCGCTGGCGCCGCCGGGCGCGGCCTGGGCGGAAAACCCCGACCGCGCGCCGCTCGACCCCGCCGCGCTGTTTCCGGGCAAGAACGACCTTTGGCTCGAAATCGGTTTTGGCGGCGGCGAGCATCTGCTGGCCACCGCCGCCGCGCATCGCGGCGTCGGGCTGATCGGCTGCGAGCCGTTCGTCAACGGCGTGGCGATGCTGCTGAGCGCGCTGGAGTACGCGGCGCTGGACAACGTGCGCGTGCACGCCGACGACGCGCGCTTTCTGCTCGACGTGCTGCCGCCCGCTTCGGTGGGCCGGGTCTATCTGCTCTACCCCGATCCATGGCCCAAGCGCCGCCATGTCGAGCGCCGCTTCGTCAACCCTGAAAACCTTGCGATGCTGGCGCGCGTGATGCGGGCGGGCGCCGAATTGCGGGTGGCCACCGACGTGGCCGATTACGTCGCGCACACCCGCGTCACGCTGGCCGCGCACAGCGATTTCGCCTGCGTCAGCGACAGCGCGCAGGCGTGGCAGGGCTGGCCCGGCACCCGCTATGAGGCCAAGGCGCTGCGCGAGGGCCGCGCGCCGCGCTACCTGCGCTATGCGCGGGTTTGAGGCGGCGCCCGTCCTGACATGCCGCGCCCCGGCAATCGACAGCCCCGCCAAGGCGCCCTAGAAACTCCGCTGTCATCACCCGGAGCCGACATGTCGCACGCTCAGCCCACGCCGCTCACCGCCCGCGCCTCGGGGCCGCTGCGCGGCGCCGCCGCGATCCCCGGCGACAAGTCGATCTCGCACCGCGCGCTGATCCTCGGCGCCATGGCGGTGGGCGAGACCCGGATCACGGGGCTGCTGGAGGGGCAGGACGTGCTCGACACCGGTCGCGCCATGGCCGCCTTCGGCGCCGGGGTCGAGCGGACCGGCGAGGGCGCCTGGCGGGTGTGCGGCGTCGGCGTCGGCGGGTTCAGCGAGCCTGCGGACGTGATCGACTGCGGCAACTCCGGCACTGGCGTGCGGCTGATCATGGGGGCCATGGCCACCACGCCGATCGCCGCGACCTTCACCGGCGACGCCTCCTTGCGCGCGCGCCCGATGGGCCGGGTGACCGGGCCGCTGGCGCTGTTCGGCGCCCGCGCGCATGGGCGCAGCGGCGGGCGGCTGCCGCTGACGCTGGTCGGCGCGCCCGCGCCCGGGCCGGTGGACTACACCATGACCGTCGCTTCGGCGCAGGTGAAGTCGGCGATGCTGCTGGCGGGCCTCGCGGCGCCGGGCGAGACGGTGATCCATGAGCCGGAGCCGACGCGCGACCACTCCGAGCGGATGCTGCGCGGCTTCGGCGCGACCATCGCCGTCGAGCAGACGCAAAAGGGCCGGTTGATCCGCCTGACCGGCCAGCCGGAGCTTGTCCCCCAGCGCATCGCCGTGCCGCGCGATCCGTCTTCGGCCGCCTTTCCCGTCGCCGCCGCGTTGATCGTGGCGGGGTCGGAGGTGGCGGCGGCGGGCGTCGGCATGAACCCCACCCGCGCCGGTCTCTACGCCTGCCTGCGCGAGATGGGCGCTGATCTGGCGTTGGAGAACCCGCGCGAGGAGGGCGGCGAGCCGGTCGCCGACCTGCGCGCGCGCTTCTCGGCGCTGAAGGGGATCGAGGTTCCGCCCGGGCGCGCGCCTTCGATGATCGACGAATATCCCATCCTCGCCGTGGTCGCCGCCTTCGCCGAGGGCGTGACGGTGATGCGCGGCATCGGCGAATTGCGGGTGAAGGAGAGCGACCGCATCGACGCCATGGCGCGGGGGCTGGAGGCCTGCGGCGTCCGCGTCGAGGAGGACGCCGACACGCTGATCGTGCACGGGATGGGCGCGGGGGGCGTTCCCGGCGGCGCGACGGTGGCCACAAGGCTCGACCATCGCATCGCCATGAGCTTTCTGTGCCTCGGGCTGGCGTCGAAAAAGGCGGTGACGGTGGACGACTCAGGCCCCATCGCCACCAGCTTTCCCGGCTTCATGGCGCTAATGCGCGGGCTGGGGGCCGATCTCGGGGCGCCGGTCTGATGCGGTTCTGCGTGGCGATCGACGGCCCGGCGGCGGCGGGCAAGGGCACCATCTCGCGCGCGCTGGCCGACCGCTACGGCCTCGCGCATCTCGACACCGGCGCGCTGTATCGTGCGGTGGGCGCCGCGCTGCTGGCCGCAGGCGCCGACCCTGCCGACGCCGAAGCCGCCGCCGACGCGGCGCGCGCCTTGCGCCCCGCCGATCTGGCGCGCGGCGATCTGCGCACGGAGGCGGCGGGGGAGGCGGCGTCGGTGGTGGCGGCGAACCCGGCGGTGCGCGCCGCCCTGCTCGATTTCCAGCGCGCGTTTTCGCGCCGGGAGGGCGGCGCGGTGCTGGACGGGCGCGACATCGGCACCGTGGTCCGCCCCGACGCCGACGTGAAGCTGTTCGTGACCGCCAGTGCGCAGGCCCGCGCCGCCCGCCGCGCTGCGGAACTCGGCGCCGATCCGGCGCGGACGCTGGCCGAGATCGAACGGCGAGACGCCCGCGACGCGGGGCGCAGCGACGCGCCGATGGCGCGCGCGGCGGATGCGCACTTGCTCGACACCACCGATCTGACTATAGACGCCGCCATCGCGAAGGCCGCGAGCATGATCGACGAGACGTTGCGCCGCGCGCGGGGCTGAACCCCGCCGCCGGCCTTCGACGTTCGTGTGAAACCGTGAACCCGACAAGACCGCCGGAGCCAACCGGCCGGCCCGTCAAAACCGTTAGGAGACCTGCATGGCGAACGCCACAATGGACGAATTCGAGGCTCTGCTGAACGAGAGCTTCACGCTGGACACGCTGGAAGAAGGCGCCGTGGTCAAGGGCCGCGTGCTCGCCATCGAGAACGGTCAGGCGATCATCGACATCGGCTACAAGATGGAAGGCCGCGTCGAGGTCAAGGAATTCGCGCGCCCCGG
>CAZOZE010000270.1:0-8054 GCA_964584215.1 uncultured Rhodobacterales bacterium | reverse complement strand
GATTCGCGCGGTGGCGGGCAGGTTTTCGCCCAGCGCGTCGAGGTCCATGGCGTAGCGTCCCTGGGTCTCGACCAGCGGCGCCGCGATCACCACGCGCCGGTTGGCGCGGATCATGCGGGCGAAGGCGTGATAGACCGGCGCAAAGACCACCACGCCGTCGCCCGGTTCGCTGAACGCCTGACAGCAGACGCCGAGCGCCGCGCAAACACCGCCCGAAGGGCTTATCCAGTCCGGCTCGACCGTCCAGCCGTGCCGCCGCGCCGCCCAGCCGCAGGCCGCCGCACGCCACGTCGCATCTGCGCCGTAGTAGCCAAAGACCCCGTGCGCCACCGCCGCCGACAGCCGCTGACGCACCGGTTCGGGCGCCATGAAGTCCATGTCCGCCGTCCACATCGCCAGACCGTCCGGCGCCGTGACGCCGGTGCGCGCCGCCAATGCGTCCCACTTCAGAGAATGGGTGTTGCGCCGTTCGATGACGGCGTCGAAATCGGGGAGCATGAAAAGCCTCGCGCAGTTGGACTGCGGCGAAGGCTAGGCGCCCGCCGCGCGCGCCGCAAGGGCCCGGGGATTGATGCGGGGATTGACCGGGCGCGCCGCGATGGCTACCTCCGCGCCATGAGTATCCGCCCGATCCTGATCCATCCCGACCCGCGCCTGAAGAAGGTCTGCGCCCCGGTCGCCGCCGTCGATGACCGGATGCGCGCGCTGCTCGACGACATGCTTGAGACGATGTATGCGGCCCCCGGCGTCGGGCTGGCCGCTCCGCAGGTGGGCATGGACGCGCGCGCGCTGGTGATGGACTGCACTGAAAAGGACAGCGCCCGCGCGCCGATGTGCATGGTCAACCCGGAAATCCTCTGGCGTTCCGACGCGCTGAACGAGCATGAGGAGGGGTGCCTCTCGATCCCCGAAATCTATGCGCCGATCACCCGCCCGGCCTCGGTGGGCGTGCGCTTCACCGACCGCGAGGGCGCCGTGCGCGAGGCGGCGTTCGAGGGGCTGTGGGCGACCTGCGTGCAGCACGAGATCGACCACCTCGACGGCAAGCTGTTCATCGACTATCTCGGCGCCGCCAAGCGGATGCTGATCACCGAGAAGATGCGCAAGCTCAAGCGCGAACGCGCCAAGGCGGGGACAAGCGCCTGATGCGGCTCGCCTTCATGGGAACCCCCGCCTTCGCGGTTCCCACGCTCGACGCTCTGGCCGAGGCCGGATTCGACATCGCCGCCGTCTATAGCCAGCCGCCGCGCCCCGCAGGCCGGGGCAAGCGCCTGCAGCCTTCCGCCGTCCATGCCCGCGCCGAGGCGCTGGGCCTGCCCGTGCGCACGCCGGTCACGCTGCGCGATGCGGCGGCGCAGGCGGCGTTCGCGGCGCTGGACCTGGATGCGGCGGTGGTGGTCGCCTACGGGCTGATCCTGCCGCAGCCGGTGCTGGACGCGCCGCGTCTGGCTTGCGTCAATCTGCACGCGTCGCTGTTGCCGCGCTGGCGCGGCGCGGCGCCGGTGCAGCGCGCGATCATGGCCGGCGACGCCGAGACCGGCGTCTGCGTGATGCGCATGGAGCGGGGGCTGGACACCGGCTCGGTGTTCGCGCAGGCGGCCACCCCGATCGGCGCCGACGAGACGGCGGGGACGTTGGCCGACCGGCTGGCCCGGCTCGGCGCGCCGCTGGTGGTGGAGACGCTGCGCGCCATGGCGGCGGGAAGCGCGACCGCGACGCCGCAGGCCGGCGAGGGCGCGCTCTACGCCGCCAAGATCGACAAGGCCGAGTCGCGGCTGGACTGGCGCGACCCCGCCGGGGCGCTCGCCCGGCGCATCCGCGCGCTCAACCCCGCGCCGGGGGCATGGACGATGCTGGGCGGCGAGCGGCTCAAGCTGCTGGCGGCGCATGTGGAGGCGGGCGTTGGGCCGCCCGGCGCCGCGCTCGACGACGCGCTGCTGATCGCCTGCGGCGAGGGCGCCCTGCGCATCGACCGCGCCCAGCGCCCCGGCCGCGCGCCGATGGACCGGGCCGAGTTGCTGCGCGGCCTGAAGGTCGCGCCCGGCGCGTTGCTGGAATAGGGCGAAAAAAAAGGCCGCCCGAAGGCGGCCCTGAGTTTAGGGAGGAAACGCCCAGAAGGGCGACAGCCCGAAGGCTGCTGGGGAAAAGAATAGGTGTGCAGCGCAGCAAAGACAAGCGGGATACGCAGAAAATTTAGTGGCGCTAAAGCAAAATTCTGAATGCCTGCGGGATATGAGCGCATAAGCCTTTGGTATTGAATAAATAACTTGCTCTCCCTACGACGAAAGGCTGATGCCGCAACGCAACATAATTGCGTGTCGCTAACCCTGATCCGTGCTCAGCCCGCGCCCCTTGGCGATGGCGTCGGCGCCGAAGCGGCCCCGGATCGCGTCCACTGCGCGCTCGGCGCGGGCGCGGGCGGCGGCTTGCGGGTCGAACAGGTCGCCGCCGGGCGCGTCGCCGCCCGAATCATCCGCCGCCGACAGCGCCGACAGCCCCACCCCGATCAGGCGGAACGGCGCCGCGCCCGCCTCGCGCGCCAGCAGCGGCGCGGTCGCGGCGAACAGCGCGTCGGCGAGCTGCGTCGGCGCGCTCAGCGTCTGGCGGCGGGTGAGGCTGCGAAAGTCGGCGCGCCTGAGCTTCAGCGTCGCCACCCGGCCCTCCAGCCGCTGCGCCTTCATCCGCCCGGCGACCTTGTCGCACAGGCGCCACAGATGCGCGCGCAGCGCCGCCGGGTCGGCGATGTCGGCGTCGAAGGTGGTTTCGGCGGAGACGCTCTTGCTCTCGCGCTCCGGCGTCACGCGGCGATCGTCGCGCCCCCAGGCGAGGTCGTGCAGCCGCGCGCCCATGGCCCCGTGGCGGGCGACGAGGGCGGCCTTGTCGAAGCGGCGCAGGTCGCCGATGCGGTCGATCCCCTGCGCCGCCAGCGCCCGCGCCGTCGCCGCGCCCACCCCCCAGATCGCGCCGACCGGGCGGGACGCCAGGAAATCCGCCGTCTCCGCCCGCCCGATCAGCGCGAATCCGCGCGGCTTGTCGAGTTCCGAGGCGATCTTGGCGAGGAACTTGTTGTGGCTGAGGCCGACCGTCACGCTGACGCCCACCTCTGCGGCGATGCGCGCCTGAAGCCGCGCCAGCGTCACGGCGGGCGGCGCGCCGTGCAGGCGGTCGGCGCCGGTCAGGTCGAGGAACGCCTCGTCCAGCGACAGCGGCTCGACCAGCGGCGTCAGCGCCTGCATCAGCGCGCGGATCCGGCGCGAGGCCTCCACATAGACGGCCATGCGCGGGCGGATCACCACCGCGTCGGGGCATAGCTTCAGCGCGGTGAACATCGGCATCGCCGAGCGCACGCCCCTGATCCGCGCGATGTAGCAGCAGGTCGCCACCACCCCGCGCCGCCCGCCGCCGACGATCACCGGCTTGTCGGCAAGGCTGGGGTCGTCGCGTTTCTCGACCGCCGCATAGAAGGCGTCGCAGTCCACATGCGCGACGCCCAGGCTGTCGATCTCGGCATGGGCGAGGATGCGCGGCGAGCCGCAGGCGGGGCAGCGCGCGCGCGGCCCTGCGGGAAAGCGCGCGAAGCAGTCGCGGCACAGCGCGGGCGGCGCCGACTCAGCCACATTATCCTCGCCGCCCTGCCTCATGGCGCCGAGAATACGCGCGCCGACGCCGCGCGGCATAGGGGCGCCCATGGGACGGCGGCTTGTCAGCGGCGCGCCGCCATGACATATCAGCCGCCGAACAGCGTTGCGCGCCCCGCTTCGGCGGCGAGCGGCGCTATGGGACAGGCGGCGCCGCCGCCACGGGGGATCGTGACATGAAGGTTCGCAACTCGCTGAAGTCGCTCAAGGCGCGGCACAAGGATTGCCGCCTGGTGCGCCGCAAGGGCCGCGTCTATGTGATCAACAAGACGCAGCCCCGCTTCAAGGCGCGTCAGGGCTGATCCGGCTTCATGGGCAGGGTTTGCGCCGCCGGGTGTCGCCCGGCGGCGCGCTTCGTCATGTGATCGGGATGAACCGCCCGTTCTCCAGCCGCGACAACACGCCGTCGTGGATGTCGAAGCGGCAGCCGTGCAGGCTCAGCCGCCCTTCCGCGACTGCGTCCGCAACCCACGGAAACGACATCAGGTTCTCCAGCGACAGCCGCACCACCGCGCCTTCGTAGTGCTCAAGGTCGCGGTCGCCGCCATCGCGCAGCGCGGCTGACGCGGCGGCCATCCACGGCGCCACGAAATCCTGCGCTTCGGGCGGCGCGCCCTCGACCAGCGCCTGCACCCCGCCGCATTGCGCATGGCCGAGCACCACGATCTGCGCGACCTTCAGCACCCGCACCGCGAACTCCAGCGCCGCGCTGGCGCCGTGACAGCCGCCGTCGGGCCGATAGCGCGGGATCAGCGCGGCGACGTTGCGCACCACGAACAGCTCTCCCGGCCCGGCGCCGAACACCGTGGAGGGATCGACCCGCGAATCGGAGCACGCGATCACCAGCGTCTGCGGCTTCTGACCGTGGATCGAGAGCCGCTGATAGCGCGCGCGCTGTGCGGGCCATGCCTCGGCGCGAAAACGGCGGTAGCCCTCGATCAGCCGGTCCATGAAATCTCCCTTTCCGTTGCCGCAGCGCAATATGGGCGCTGCGGGGCGGGGGGAAAAGGCCGGTTCAGACCGGATCCTGATGCACGATCACATCCACATCCCCGTCCAGCGCCAGAATGGCGTGGCGCAGCGTCGCCGAGATCGCATGCGCCTGACGCAGGGTCATGTCGCCGTCGATCTCAGCATGGATCTGCACGAACAGCTTGGCGCCGGAGGTGCGCGTCTTGAGGTCGTGCCAGCCGCTGAGGCCCGGCGTGGCGTTGGCGATCGCGACGATCCTGGCCACCGTCTCGGGCGCGGCCTCGCGGTCCATCAGCCCGTGCCAGGCCGATGCGCCGATCTTCAGCCCGGTGCGCAGGATCCACGCGGCCGCCGCCAGCGCCAGCGCCGAATCGAGCACCGTCACGCCCAGCCATTTCGACGCCGCCATCGACGCCAGCGCCGCCAGCATCGGCAGGAAGTCAGACGCGTAATGCGCCATGTCGACGGCGACGATCTTCGAGCCGGTGCGCCGCGCCACCCTCGACTGATACCACACGAGGCCGCCGGTCAGCGTCAGCGCCGCCAGCATCGCCGCCAGCCCCAGCCCCTCGGCCTGCAACGGCGCCGGGGCCAGCAGCCGCGCGACCGCGTTGGCGGCGATGGCCAGCGCCGAGACCGACACGATGGCCGCCTGCGCCAGCGCCGCGATGTCCTCCGCCGCCGTGTGGCCGAAACTGTGGTCGTCGTCGGCGGGGCGCGCCGCGTAGCGGATCGCGGCGAGATTGGCGAGCGCGATCATCAGGTCGAGCACCGAGTCGAGCAGACTCGCCGCAATCGCCAGCGATCCGGTCTCGATCTGCGCCCAGCCCTTGAGCGCGATGAGAAGCGTCGCCACCGTGATCGAGGCGGCGGCTGCGCGCAGGTTCTGGCGGTGACGGTCGGTGGACATCGGGGCGACTCCGGCCGGGTCTTGCGGCAGGCTTAGCGCAGCGCCGCCGCCGCGTCAGCCGCAATCGCCGCCCCGGCGGCGCTTTCTTCTGGTGCGTCGAAATCCGCCGCCTCCAGCCGCAGCGCCCGCGATCCGGCCTTCTCGGCGGAGACGCGGATCTCCTCCACGTCGCGGCGCGCCTGTTCGAAATGGCTGTCGAGCCGTCCGACGCGGGTCAGCAGCCGTTCGACGTCCTTGTGCAAGAGGCCCAGTTCCCGGCGGATCGCGCCCGCCTGCGCCCGCATCCGCGCGTCCTTGAGGATCGCGCGCAGGGTGTTGAGCGTCGCCATCAGCGTGGTGGGAGAGACGATCCACACCCGCCGCGCGAACCCCTCGCGCACCACGTCGCCGTGGTTGGCGTGCAGTTCGGCATAGACCGCCTCGGAGGGCAGGAACATCAGCGCGCCGTCGGCGGTCTGGCCCTCGACGATATAGCGCTCGGCGATGTCGGCGATGTGGCGGCGCACCGCCTGTTTCAGCGCCCGGCCCGCCTCAAGGCGCCCGCGCTCGTCGCCGGCCGCGCGCAGCGCCTCATAGGCCTCCAGCGGAAACTTGGCGTCGATCGCGATCGGCCCCGGCGGCTGCGGCATCTCGATCAGGCAATCGGCGCGCCTGCCGTTGGAAAGCGTCGCCTGGAAGGCGTAGGCGCCCGGCGGCAGCGCCTGAGCCACCAGATCGTTGAGCTGGATCTCGCCAAAGGCGCCGCGAGTCTGCTTGTTGGACAGGATGTCCTGCAGGCCCAGCACGTCGCCGGACAGTTTCTCGATATTGGTCTGCGCGCGGTCGATGGCCTCCAGCCGCTGTTGCAGGTCGCCCAGACTGCGCGCGGTGCGCTGCGCCGAGCCGTGCAGCGTGTCGCCCATGCGCCGCTGCACCTCCTCCAGTCGCCGCTCGACCCGCTCCATCAGCTGCGCCTGCGCGCTGGCGTGGGCGTCCGAGACATGGCGCAGGCCGCCCGAGAGTTGTTGCTGGCCGTCGCTGAGCGCGCGCGCGGCCTCGGCCAGCGCCTGCATCTGCGCGGCGAGCGGGGCGGCGGCGCGGGCGGAGCGGCGGGCGGGGATCAGCGCACCCAGCACCATCAGCAGCGCCAGCGCCCCGAACCCCGCCGCCGCCGCAAGGCCCAGCGTCAGGGGATCGGTGAAATCGGGCGGCCAGATCAGCGCGCTCATCGCCGCCCGAACAGGCGTTCCACGTCCGCCAGCTTCAGCTCGATCCAGGTGGGACGGCCGTGGTTGCACTGGCCCGAAAGCGGCGTCGCCTCCATCTCGCGCAACAGCGCGTCCATCTCCGGCCCGCTCAGGCGGCGCCCGCTGCGCACCGAGCCGTGGCAGGCCATCCGGCTCAGCACCGCGTCGATGCGGGCGCGCAAGGTGTCGGCGCGGTCCATGTCGGCGATCTCGTCGGCCAGATCGCGCAACAGCGCGCCTGCGTCGCATGCGCCCAGCGGCGCGGGCGTCGCGCGCACGCACACCGCGCCGGGGCCGAACGCCTCGACGCTCAGGCCCAGCGGCGCCAGCTCGTCGGCGCGCGCCAGCACGGCCTCCGCCGCCTCGCGGTCAAGCTCGACGATCTCGGGGATCAGCAGCGCCTGCGCAGGCACGTCGCGGCGCGCCAGCGCCGCCTTCAGCCGCTCATAGACCAGTCGCTCGTGCGCGGCGTGCATGTCCACCAGCACCACGCCGTCGGCGCTCTGCGCGACGATATAGGTCTCGTGCAACTGCGCCCGCGCCACGCCCAGCGGGCCGGGGTTTTGCGCCGTCTCCGCTTCGCCCGTCTCCGCCTCAAACAGGCGCGCGCTCCAGCCATCCATCGGCGCGGGCGCCATGAACGCCGTCGCCGCCTCCGACAGCCCCGGCGGCAGGGTGGCGGACGGGCGCCACGCCGCCGGGCTGGCCGCCCAGGCCGCGCCCGGCGCGGGGCTTGCGCGCATCACGCCCAGCGCCGCCTGCGCGTTGGTGCTCGCCGCGCGATGCCCCGCGCCCGCCAGCGCATGGCGCAGCGCGGAGACGATCAGGCCGCGCGCCACCGCAGGCTCGCGAAACCGCACTTCGGTCTTGGCGGGATGGACGTTGACATCCACCCGTTGCGGGTCGCAGGCGAAGAACAGCGCCGCCGCCGGGCGCCGCCCGCCGGGCAACAGGTCGATATAGGCCGCGTTCAGCGCGCCGGTCAGCAGCCGGTCGCGCACCGGGCGGTCGTTGACGAACAGGTGCTGCGCCACCGCGCCGTGGCGCGAATAAGTCGGCAGCGCCGCCCAGCCGGTCAGGATCAGCCCCTCGCGCTCGGCCTCCACCCGCACCGCGTTCTCCGCGAAGCCCGCGCCGAGGATCCGCCGCAGCCGCGCCAGCCGCGCGTCGAACAGGTCTCCGTTCTCCGGCGGCGCCTCGAACAGAACCCGCCCCTCGCCGCCTTCGCTCACGTCGCGCAAGCTGAAGGCGACTGCGGGGGCCGACAGCGCCAGCCGCCTGACCGCCTCGACGATCTCGGCGCGTTCG
>CAZOZE010000269.1:0-3651 GCA_964584215.1 uncultured Rhodobacterales bacterium | reverse complement strand
CGTGTGGTTCGACTCAGGTTCGACCCACGCCTTCGCGCTGCGCGACCGGGGCGGGCAATGGCCGGCGGACGTGTATCTGGAAGGCTCCGATCAGCATCGTGGCTGGTTCCACTCCTCGCTGCTGCAGGCCTGCGGCACGCGCGGGCGGGCGCCCTACAAGGCGGTGGTGACGCACGGCTTCACGCTCGACGAGAAGGGCGAGAAGATGTCGAAGTCGGTCGGCAACACCGTCGCGCCCGACAAGGTGGTGAAGGAATACGGCGCCGACATCCTGCGGCTGTGGGTGGCGACGGTGGACTACGCCGACGACCAGCGCATCGGGCCGAACATCCTGAAATCGGTCGCCGACGGCTATCGCCGCCTGCGCAACGGCTTTCGCTACATGCTGGGCGCGCTCGACGGTTTTGACGAGGGCGAGCGCGTGGACCCCGCCGACATGCCCGAGCTTGAGCGCTGGGTGCTGCATCGGTTGAGCGAACTGGATGCGGAGGTGCGTGAGGGCTATGCCGCGTTCGCCTATCAGCGGGTGTATCAGGCGCTGTTCAGCTTCATCACGGCGGACCTCTCGACGCTGTATTTCGACGTGCGCAAGGACGCGCTTTATTGCGACGCGCCCGACAGCGCGCGCCGCCGCGCCGCGCGCACGGTGATGGACCTGCTGTTCGCCCGCCTCACCACATGGCTCGCGCCGATTCTGGCGTTCACCATGGAGGAGGTCTGGCTGGAGCGTCATCCCGGCGACGACAGTTCGGTGCATCTGCAACTGTTCCCCGACACGCCCGCCGCGTGGCGAGACCCGGCGCTGGCCAGCCGTATCGAGGCGCTGCGCCGGGTGCGCCGCGTGGCGCTGGGCGCGCTGGAGATCGCGCGGCGCGACAAGCGCATCGGCGCGGCGCTGGAGGCGGCGCCGGTGATCCACATCGAGGACGCGGCCCTGCGCGAGGCGTGCGCGGGCGCCGACATGGCCGAGTTGCTGATCGCCTCCGCCGTCACCGTCACCGGCGAGCCCGCCCCGGAAGGCGCCTTTCGCCTGCCCGAGGTTCCGGGCGTCGCGGCGGTGGTCGCGCTGGCCGGGGGCGCAAAATGCGCGCGCTGCTGGAAGGTGTCGGCGGACGTGGGAAGCCATGGCCACCCCCAGACCTGCGCGCGCTGCGACGCGGCGCTGTCGGCGCGCGGCTGAAGCGGCGGGCGTCCTGCGCCGCCACGGGGGCCTGCGAGGGGCTTGCCGCCGCGCCTGCGGGTGATCGCGCGCGGTCAGGCGGCGTCGCTCCGTGCGCCGTCCGCGCCGCCCCGGCCCGCCCGCGCCGAGGCCGCCGCGCGGCGGCTGCGCGCGGCCCGTCGCCGCCTCAGGCGGGCGGCAGCGCCAGCTCCTCGCCCTCGGGCGGCGGCGCGAAGGCGGCGGCGACGGACGCTTCATCCGCTTCGGCCAGCGTCGCGGGGCGCCACTGCGGCGCGCCGGTCTTGTCGATCAGGATCGCGCGCACGCCTTCGTAGAAATCCGGGTGCGTCATGCAGAACCGCGCCAGCCGATACTCCAGCTTCATGCAATCGACGAAGGCCAGCCCGGCGCCGGTGCGGATCTGGCGAAAGGCGATGCGGGTGCAGGTGGGCGACTTCGTGCGGATCGCCGCCGCCTGTTCCGCCGCCCAATCCTCGCCCGCGTCATCGAGCGCCGCCAGCACATCCTCGACGCTGTCGCCTGCGAAGCACTGGTCGATCAGCGGGCGCAGGTTGGCCAGCGAGCCGCCCGCAGGCGCCTCGGTGAACGGCGCCAGCGCCGCCGCCGCCGCCTGCGCGGGGTCGGCGCCATACTCCGCAGTCGCCAGCGCCTCCAGCGCCGCGCCCTCATGCGCGCTGGGGATGTAGCGGTCGCAGATCCCCGCCGCCACCGCGTCCGCCGCGCGCAGCCGCGCGCCGGTCAGCCCCAGCCACATGCCGACCTGCCCGGGCAGGCGCGGCAGAAACCATGTGCCGCCGACATCGGGAAACAGGCCGATGCCGGTCTCGGGCATGGCGAACAGGGTGGCGTCGCCTGCGATGCGCAACCGCCCGTGGATCGACACGCCCACACCGCCGCCCATCACGATGCCGTCCATGAACGCCACATAGGGCTTGGGATAGCGGCGGATCAGCGTGTCGAGCCGGTATTCGTCGGCGTAGAACTGGAAATTGGCGGCGCCGTTCCCGCCCCCCGCTTCATAGAGCGCGCGGATGTCGCCGCCGGCGCAGAACGCCTTCGGCCCCGCGCCGATGATCGCGACCACGGCGATATCCTCACGCCCGCGCCAGTGCAGCAGCCGCTCCTCCAGCATCAGCGCCATGTCATGGGTCAGCGCGTTGAGATGGGCGGGGCGGTTGAGCGTGACAAGGCCCAGCCGCCCGGTCTCCTCGAACAGGATGGGGGCGGTCATGCTGTCGCTGCCTCTTCGTTTAATTGCTGAGCTTCCCACGCTTTGTAGGTCAGCCCTTCTCCTTCAAGCCGCCATTCAATTGTTCCGTTCGCTGGACGGCCGTTGACCACAGCTGCTGCCGCGCTTGGGCTGCGAAAAGCATAGCTTTTCTCAAAAACACATTTTCCGCCCTCGTCACGCAAGACCCCGGTTTTTCTGAGTTCTTCGTGCATTTGCGCGTAGCCACTATCCCACGTTCCTTTTCCCGCCCAAGTGCGACGCGCAATAGATCCCGCTTCGACGATGAAATCGCCATCGGAAAGCATGGCCGTAGCATGTAATCCATGCTTCTTATTGATCAGTTCAAACCTTGGTGAAGTTTCTGTAACTGCCGGGACATGTGCAGAATTATTCCTCTTGGCATACTCAACAAACATATCAACACGAAGCGCCGGTAGAACCATGAGTAGATATTCTAAAAAAGACTCCATGTTTGATTGTGCAGCCTCGGAAAGGCTTGACCGTGGCGGCGTGTTTCCGTTCTCAAGCCGCATTCTCCCAACCTCTTGGCAAAACTCAACCAATCGAGATTCAAGATACTTGATGTGTGCTTTATGCAGATTGTTTGCACCTGTCGTGATCAGAACAGCTTTCGTCCACCAATCTTTTCGTTGATCATGATTCTTGATCCGATCAGCGATGTTTTCGCTTTCACCGATATAGGCGAGTGGCTCGCCATCCTTTTCACCAATCAGCAGATAAACGCCAGTATAATGAGCTTCCTTGCGCGCCAATGCTGCGGCGATGCGCGTCCTAGGTGTCATCAGGACATGTCCGGTCCAGTTAAACACCTCCGCAGTCAGCATCCCATCGGGCTTGCCGTCGATGAAATAGAGTTCGAGCGAACGACCCTGCGCGGTCATGCCGCCTCCAGCAGCTTGCGGCTGACGATCACCCGCATGATTTCGTTCGCGCCCTCAAGGATGCGGTGCACGCGCAGGTCGCGCAGGCGCTGCTCCACGCCATAGTCGGCGATATAGCCATAGCCGCCGTGCAGTTGCAGCGCTTCGTCCACCACCTCGAAGCAGGCGTCGGTGGCGAACTGCTTGGCCATGGCCGAGCGCATGGTGGCGTCGGGCGCCTTGGCGTCGAGCGCGGCGGCGGCGCGCCATGTCATCAGGCGGGCGGCCTCCAGCCTGGTCGCCATGTCGGCCAGCTTGAACTGCACCGCCTGCAGCGCGCTCAGCGGCTTGCCGAAGGC
>CAZOZE010000268.1:0-6777 GCA_964584215.1 uncultured Rhodobacterales bacterium | reverse complement strand
CTCGATCGCGAAGCCGACCGAGTCGAACAGCGTCACCGCGTCGGCGCGCGTGCGCCCCGGCTGCGCGCCGGTGATGACGCGCCACAACTCGGTGACCGGATGATCGGCGGCGAGTTGCTGGATCTCGCCCTCGATCCGGGTTTGCGGCGTGTATTCCACGAAGATGTCCGAGCGCAGCAGGATGTCGCGGTGCAGTTCGGTCTTGCCGGGGCAGTCGCCGCCGACCGCGTTGATGTGGAGCCCGGCGCCCACCATGTTGTCGGTCAGGATGGTGGCGTAATTCTTGTCCGCCGTGACCGTTGTCACGATCCGCGCGCCCTCCATCGCGGCTTGCGCAGAGCGGCAGGCGATCACCTCAAGCCCGCTGTCGGCCAGATTGCGCGCGCATTTCTCGGTGGCGGCGGGGTCGATGTCGTAGAGGCGCACCGTGCGCACGCCCGCCACCGCCTTGAAGCCCAGCGCCTGAAACTCCGACTGCGCGCCGTTGCCGATGATCGCCATGGTGTCGGCGCCCTGCGGCGCCAGATGCTTCGCCGCCAGCGCCGACATCGCCGCCGTGCGCAGCGCAGTGAGGATGGTCATCTCCGACAGCATCACCGGATAGCCGCTGCTCACCTCCGCCAGCAGGCCGAAGGCGGTGACGGTCTGAAGGCCGCGCTTCATGTTGGCGGGGTGGCCGTTGACATACTTGAAGCCGTAAACCTCGCCGTCCGACGTCGGCATCAGCTCGATCACGCCCTCGGTGGAGTGCGAGGCGACGCGCGGCGTCTTGTCGAACCGCTCCCACCGGCGGAAATCGTCCTCGATATAGTCGGCGAGTTCGCGCAGGAGCCGCTCCACGCCGATGTCGTGGACGATGCGCATCATGTGCGCGACGCTGACGAACGGCACCATGGCGAGGCGCGAGGGGGCGGGTTTTTTCATCGGTGGCGTCCTTTGGGATCAATAGGCGCGGGTGGGGCGGTCCATCACGCGGCGGCCCAGCAGGCTGGCGGCGAGATCGGCCATCAGGCGCGCGGTGCGGCCGCGCTCGTCGAGAAACGGGTTGAGTTCGGCGAGGTCGAGCGAGCTGGCCAGCCCGCTCTCGCTGACCATCTCCATGATCAGATGCGCCTCGCGGAAGGTGGCGCCGCCGGGCACCGTGGTGCCGACCGCCGGCGCGATGTCGGGGTCGAGGAAATCCACGTCGAGGCTGACATGCAGCAGGCCGTTCGCCGCCGCGACGCGGGCGAGAAAGGCGCGCAGCGGCGCGGCGACGCCGGTCTCGTCGATGGCGCGCATGTCATGGGCGGCGACGCCCAGCGCCCGGATCGCGTCGCGCTCCGCCGGATCGACCGAGCGCAGGCCGATCATGCAGACGTTCTTGGGATCGACCGGATGCGTCAGGGCGGGATAGACCCCGGCGAAGCCCGGCGCGCCCACCGCATAGGCCATCGGCGCGCCGTGCAGGTTGCCGCTCTCGGTGGTGTCGAGCCGGTGCAGGTCGGGGTGGCTGTCGAGCCACAGCACGAACAGCGGGCGGCCCTGCGCGGCGGCGGCCTGCGCCGCGCCGGTGATCGAGCCGCCCGACATCGAATGGTCGCCGCCGAGAAAGATCGCAAAGCCCTCCGCCGCCGCCTTCGCCGCCGCCTGCTGGATCGCCGCCGTCCAGGCGACGATCTCGGCGAGGTTGCGCACGCGCGGCGCGGGCGGCGCGACCGGCTTCAGCGGCCCCGGCGCCAGATCGCCGCGATCCTGCACGCTGTGGCCGAGCGCGGTCAGCGCCCCGGCCAGCCCTGCGGTGCGCAGCGCCGCCGGGCCCATCAGACAGCCGGGCTGGCTGGCGCCGCTTTGCACCGGCGCGCCGATCAGGATGCAGGTCTTGGGGGTCATCGCGGTCTCCCTGAAACGATGGATCAAGGATAGCGGCGCGGGTGGCGGGTTGAAGCGGGATTTATGCGCAAAACGAAGGTTGAATTGCGCATTATGGTGCAGCATTCTGCCGTTATGGACAAGAAGGATCGGGCCTTGCTGGCGGCGCTGCGGCGCAACGGGCGCGAACCCGTGGCGGCGCTCGCCGCCATGCTGGGCGTCTCGCGCGCCACCGTGCGTGCGCGCCTGTCGCGGCTGATCGCCGACGGCGCCATCACCGGCTTCACCGTGCAGACGCCGCAGGACGCCGGGAGCCACGCCGTGCGCGGCGTGATGATGATGAGGGTCGAGGGGCGCGGCGCGCAGCGGGTGATGACCGCGCTGCTGGGCCTGCCTGCGGTGCAGGCGGTCCACGCCACCAACGGGCGCTGGGACATGATCGTCGAACTGAGCGCCGCCGACCTGCCGGGCTTCGACGCGGTGCTGCGCAGCGTCCGGCTGATCGAGGGCGTCGCCGCCACCGAGACCAGCCTGCTGCTGGCCACCACCCGCCCCGGCGCCCGCGCGCCGCGCGCGGAGGCGTGAGCGCGGCTTGCATCGCGGCCCCGCCAGCGCGCAGATAGGCGCGCGCCAGAGAGAGGGAGACGCGAACCATGGCCGACGCGACGCCGCTGTTCTTCGACGGCCACAACGACATCCTGCTGCGGCTGTGGCGCAAGCCCGCGTCCGCGCGGCTGAGCGCCTTTGTCGAGGGCGACGGCGAGGGCCATCTCGATCTTCCCCGGATGCTGGCGGGGGGCTTCGGCGGCGGGCTGTTCGCGATTTTCGTTCCTTCGCCGGACTTCGGCGAGGCCGATGCGCTGATGACCGCGCCGCGCTACGCCGTGCCGCCGCCGCCGCCGCTGGCGCGCGACCATGCGCTGGCGGTCTCGCGGGAGATGGCGGAACTGCTGATCGCCATGGCCGAAGCGTCGGAGGGGCGGATGCGGCTGTGCCTCGACGCCGCCGGGGTCCGCGCCGCCATGGCCGCAGGCGCGGTGGCGGCGGTGATGCACATGGAGGGGGCGGAGGCGATCGCCCCCGATCTCGACGGGCTGGCGGCGTTCCACGCGCTCGGCCTGCGCTCGCTGGGGCCGGTATGGAGCCGCCCGACGGCGTTCGGCGATGGCGTGCCGTTCTGTTTTCCCTCCGGCCCCGACATCGGGCCGGGGCTGACCGCGCCGGGGCGCGATCTGGTGCGCGCGTGCAACGAGTTGCGGATCATGCTCGACGTCTCGCATCTCAATGAGGCCGGGTTCTGGGATGTGTCGAAGATCAGCCACGCGCCTCTGGTGGCGACGCATTCCAACGTCGCCGCGCTCTGCCCCTCGTCGCGCAACCTCACCGAGCGGCAGTTGCATGCGATCCGCGACACCGAAGGCATGGTGGGGGTGAACTTCGCCACCAGCTTTCTGCGCGCCGACGGCCAGAAGAACCCCGAAACGCCGCTCAGCGTGCTGCTTGACCATGTCGAGGCGCTGATGGAGGAGCTGGGCGAGGATCGCGTCGGCTTCGGCTCGGACTTCGACTGCGCCACGATCCCGCAGGCGATCGGCGACGCGCGCGGCCTCGGCGCTCTGCGCGACGCCCTGCGTGGGCGCGGCTATGGCGCGGCGCTGACCGAGAAACTGGCGCAGGGGAACTGGCTGGCGACTCTGGCGCGCACCATCGGATAACGCGCCGTCACGCCGGGCTTGCGCGCCGCTCCTGATCGCCGCGACGCTGCCTTGGCGCGCGACGTCCGCACGACGCTCTGGCGCGCGGACGTCCGCGCGACGCTCTGGCGCGCGGCGCCGCTCAGGCCGCGCGCTCCAGCAGCGCCAGAAGCCCCCGGATCATCTCGATCGGGCGCGGCGGGCAGCCGGGGATGTGCAGGTCCACCGGCAGCACCGCGTCCACGCCGCCGCAGATCGCCGGACTGCCCTTGAAGCAGCCGCCGTCCAGCGCGCAATCGCCCACCGCCACCACCCATTTCGGATCGGGCGTCGCGGCGTGGGTGCGCAGCAGCGCCTCACGCATGTTCTTGGTCACCGGGCCGGTCACCATCAGCACGTCGGCATGGCGCGGCGAGGCGACGAAGCGCAGGCCAAAGCGGTCGATGTCGTACCAGGCGCCGCCGAGCGCGTGGATCTCCAGCTCGCAGCCGTTGCAGGAGCCCGCGTCCACCTCGCGGATCGACAGGCTGCGCCCCAGCCTGCGCCGCGCCGTGCGGCCCAGCGCCTGCGCCAGCTCCTCCAGCGCCGCGTCGCCGGGCGCAGGGGCGGCGTCGGTCACCGGCTTGCGGAGCAGTCCTTGCAGCAACAGCGAGCGCATCGCGGGCTTTCCTTCACAGATCGCAGCCGGAGTAGGAGCAGTTGAACGACTTGTTGCACAGCGGAAAGTCGGCGACGATATTGCCTTCGATCGCCGCCTCCAGCAGCGGCCACTGGAACCACGACGGATCGCGCAGCCGCAGCCGCGCCACGCGCCCGTCGGCGCCGAGGCGCACCCAGGCGAGCACGTCGCCGCGAAAGCCCTCGACCACCGCCAGCCCCTCGCAGGGCGCGTCCGGCGCGGGCGGGGCGGCGAAAATCCCGCCTTCGGGCAGCCGGTCGAGGATCTGGCCGATCAGCGCCAGCGTCTGCTCGACCTCCAGAATCCGCACCCAGATGCGCGCATGCACGTCGCCGTCGTCGCGCGTCGGCACGGTGAAGGACAGGCTGTCATAGGGCGCATACGCCATCGCCAGCCGCGCGTCGAACCCCCGCCCCGAGGCGCGCCCGACAAAGCCGCCCGCCGCATACTGGCGCGCCAGTTCGGGCTTGAGGAACCCCGCGCCCACGGTGCGGTCGAGCAGCGACGGCGTGGCGTCATAGGCGCGGGCCATCGCGGGAAACCGCCGGGCCGCCGTCTCCAGCAGCGCGCGCAGCGCCGCGACGCCGTCGGGCGCAAGGTCCGCCGTCACCCCGCCGGGGCGGATCAGGCCGCGCATCATGCGGTGACCGAAAGCGGCGTCGCAGGCGCGCAGAACCTGTTCGCGCAGGATGCCGCCGTGCGCGTGCAACAGCGGGAACGCCGCGTCGTTGCTGATCGCGCCGATGTCGCTGACATGGTTGGCGAGCCGCTCCAGCTCCGCCATCAGCGCCCTCAGCCACACCGCGCGCGGCGGCGCGTCCACGCCCAGCGCCGCCTCGGTCGCGCGGGCGAAGGCGAGCGCGTAGGCCACGGTGCTGTCGCCCGAGACGCCGTCCGCCAGCCGCGCCGCCGCGTCGATGTCCGCGCCCTCGGCCAGCGCCTCGACGCCCTTGTGGGTATAGCCCAGCCGCGCCTCCAGCCGCACCACGGTCTCGCCGCTGGCGGTGAAGCGGAAGTGGCCCGGCTCGATGATCCCGGCGTGCACCGGCCCCACCGCGATTTGGTGCAGGTTGTCGCCCTCGGCGGTCAGGAACGGGTAAGGCTCGGGCGCCGCGTCGCCCCAGCGGCCGTGGTCGAGCCATGGGCGCGGGTCGGGCAGGCCCTCGGGCGTCAGCCCGTACAGATCGCGCAGCGCCCGCTCCAGCCGCAGCGCGGGCGGGTGGCGCGCGCTGACCGAGGGATAGCGCCCCGCCGGACACAGGATCGACAGCACGCCGGTCTCGCCGGTCTGCGCGTCGCGCAAGGCCATGTGCGCCGCGTCGCGCTCGCCCCACAGATCCAGCAGCGTCAGTCGCCCCGACGCCAGCCGCCCCGCCGCGTTGCGCCACACCGCCGCCTCGACCACCGCGCGCGGGCAGGGGCGGTGCGCCGCCGCGATCGCGCCCTTGTCGAGCAGTTGATTCAGCGCAGGCATCGCGCGCCCTCCTTCCCCCGCCTCATCCCAGCAGCGTCGCGACGTGGCGGAACCACGCCACCAGCGGCGGCGGCAGGTAGAACCCGGCCACGAACACCAGCGCCAGATGGGCGAACATCGGCAGGTGCGTGCCATCGACCCGGCCCGTCCCGCCCTGCGGCGCGCCGAAAGCGAGGCCCGTCACCCGCAGCAGCAGCGCGCCGAACGCCAGCAAGAGCCCCAGCACCAGCGGGATCGCCAGCAGCGGCTCACGCGCGAAGGTCGAGCTGACCACCAGAAACTCGCTCATGAACACCCCCATCGGCGGCATCCCGGCGATGGCGACCACGCCCGCCACCAGACCCCAGCCCAGCACCGGGTGGCTGGCGGTCAGCCCCTGGATCTCGGCGATCTTCTGCGTGCCCTTGACCTGCGCGATATGGCCGACCGCATAGAAGATCGCCGATTTGGTCAGGCTGTGCATCACCATGTGCACCAGCCCGGCGAAATTGGCCAGCGGCCCGCCCATGCCGAAGGCGAACACGATGATGCCCATGTGCTCGATCGAGGAATAGGCGAACATGCGTTTGATGTCGCGGCGGCGATACAGCATGAACGCCGCGAAGATCAGCGAGGTCAGCCCCATCACCACCATCAGCGGCCCCGGCGCCAGCGCGCCGGGACTGGCGGTCAGCAATATCTTGAAGCGCAGCACGGCGTAGAGCGCCACGTTCAGCAGCAGCCCCGACAGCACCGCCGAAATCGGCGTCGGGCCTTCGGCGTGGGCGTCGGGCAGCCAGGCATGCAGCGGCGCGAGGCCGACCTTGGTGCCATAGCCCAGGATCAGGAACACGAAGGCGAGGTTCAGCAGCGCGGGGTCGAAGGCGGCGGCGTTGGCGACCAGCGTGGTCCACACCATCGCCTCGCCGCCTTCGCCCACCACCGGCTGCGCCGCCATATAGACGAGGATGGTGCCGAACAGCGCCAGCGCGATGCCGACGCTGCCGAGGATGAAATACTTCCACGCCGCCTCCAGCGCCTCGGGCGTGCGGTAGAGGCCGACCATCAGCACCGTGGTCAGCGTCGCCAGCTCCACCGCC
>CAZOZE010000267.1:0-3707 GCA_964584215.1 uncultured Rhodobacterales bacterium | reverse complement strand
CGGGATCGATTCCGATGATGCGCACGCGCGACCCTTTCTCCTCTGTCCGCCTCGCCTAGCACGAAGCGGGAACATGCGCCAGCGAAATCTCGGCGCGGGTCGCTATTCAGCGCGCGGGAGTCGTATTCCGCCCGGTCCGCGCATCTTGCTTAACTGTTTGTCGATAAAGGATGAACAGCCATGCGTGGCGCGCATGGGCGCCCTGCGTCTCCCGCTCTTGCAGGCGCGATCGCGCGGGCGCATTTCTGGCGCTGAAAGCACCGGCGCGCATCCGCCCGGCGTGGAGATCACGACCATGACCAGCACCGCAAACCGCTCCGTCGCGCCGTTCGGCGCCATCTCGGTGTTTCGCCTCGTGAACGCCGTCGAGGGCGTGGCGCTGTCGCTCGGACGCGCATGGCGCGCCGCGCAGACCCGCCGCGCGCTGGCGCGGCTGTCGGCGCATGAACTGGCCGACATCGGGCTGGCCGGGGCCGAACTCGACGCCGTCGCCCGGGCGCTGGCCGCGCGCAGGAACTGAGAGGCGGCGCACGCCGCCCGGGCGACGCCCCTCAGAACGGGCGCGTCAACGTCAGCGTGGTCCATTCACCGATGCGCAGCAGCGCCGCGCGGCGGAAGCCATGGGCGCGATAGACCGCCTCGACCCCCGGCGCCTGCCGGGTGAGAATGCCTGACAGCACCAGCGCGCCGCCCGGTCGCACCCGCGCCGCCATGTCGCCCGCCAGCCGCTTCAGCGGCTTTGCGAGAATATTCGCGCATATCAGGTCGAAGCGGCGCGCGCGCAGGGCCGGATGATGGAACCCTGGCGCCGTCGCCACCCGCGTCAGCGGCGCGACGCCGTTGAAGGCGAGGTTGGCGCGCGCCGTCGCCGTGGCCACCGGATCGATGTCGGACGCCAGCGCGCGCGCCTTCCACAGCTTCGCCGCGCCCATCGCCAGAACCCCGGTGCCGCAGCCGATGTCGGCCACAAGACGCGGCCTCGGCGCCCGGCGCGCATAGGCCTGCATCGCCATCAGACAGCCCTGGGTGGTGGCGTGATGGCCGGTGCCGAACGCCATCGCCGCCTCGATCTTCAGCCCGATCAGCGGCGGCGGCGCGGCGTCGGGGTCGTGCGCCCCGTGCACCACGAACCGCCCGGCGCGCACCGGCGACAGCTCCCGCCGCACATGCGCCACCCAGTCGCGCGCGGGCAGCTTCGAGACCGCGAAGGGCGCCGCGCCATAGGCCGCCGCCAGCAGCGTCAGCCCCAGATCGTCGGGGCGCGCGTCGAAATAGCCGCCGACCTCCCAGCGCGCCGACCCGTCCTCGATCTCGCTGACGCCCACGCCGACCGGCGCGGGGCGCAGCTCTTCGACGGCGGCGCCCAGCGCCTCGGCGCGGGCGCGGTCGGGCGCGGTGGTGAAGGCGGTCCAGGTGGTCATGCGCGCTCCGGTTTTCGATGTGTCGTCGGGGTGCTAGCGCGGCGGCGGCGGCTTCGCAACCGGCGCGGCGGTTGAACCGGCCGCCTGCGCGGCGATGGACGCCGCCGCCCCGCGACGATAGACAGTCACGCCATGAGCGACGAGACACCAGCCGACGCCCGCGCCCACCGCCTCGCCGAGGCGCTGCGCGCCAACCTGCGCCGCCGCAAGGCGCAGGGCCGCGCGCGCCGCGCGGCGGCGGCGCCCGGCGATGCGGCGAAGGATGACCCGGCCGCCGCGCCCGACACGCGCCCCGCCTCGCCCCCGGAGACACCATGGACAGCATAGCCATCACCGGCGGCGCGGCCTTGAGCGGCGAAATCGAGATCGGCGGCGCCAAGAACGCCTGCCTCGCGCTGATGCCCGCCGCCCTGCTGACCGCAGAGCCGCTGACGCTGACCAACTGTCCGCGGCTGGCCGACATCGCGACCATGCGCGCGCTGCTGGAGAGCCTCGGCTGCGAGATCGCGGCCTTGCGTGAAGGCCGCGCGCTGGCCATCGCGGCAGAGCGCATCGCCAACCGCACCGCGCATTACGACATTGTGCGCAAGATGCGCGCCTCCATCCTTGTGCTGGGGCCGCTGCTGGCGCGCGAGGGCGCGGCGGTGGTGTCGCTGCCCGGCGGCTGCGCCATCGGCGCGCGCCCCGTGGACCTGCACCTGAGCGGGCTGGAGAAGATGGGCGCGACGCTGGCGCTGCGCGAGGGCTATGTCCACGCCGAGGCGCCGGGGGGCCTTAAGGGCGCGCGGATCGAGTTTCCCTTCGTCTCGGTCGGCGCCACCGAGAACCTGATGATGGCGGCGACCCTGGCGAAGGGGACCACGACGCTTTGCAACGCCGCGCGCGAGCCGGAGATCGTCGATCTGGCGCGCTGCCTGCGCGCCATGGGCGCCATGATCGACGGCGCGGGCTCGGAGACCATCACCATCGAGGGCGTGGACGGCTTGCACGGCGCCACCCACCGCGTGATCGCCGACCGCATCGAGCTGGGCACCTACATGATCGCCCCGGCGATCGCGGGCGGCGAGGTCGAGCTGATCGGCGGCGAGCGGGCGCTGGCGCGCGCGCTGATCGGCGCGCTCGAGGCGGCGGGCGCCACGGTCGAGGATACGCCGCGCGGCCTGCGCGTCAGCCGAAACGGCGGCGCGCTGCGCCCGGTTCATATCGACACCGCGCCCTATCCGGGCTTTCCCACCGACCTTCAGGCGCAGATGATGTCGCTGATGACCCAGGCCGAGGGCGAAAGCGTGATTCACGAGACGATCTTCGAGAACCGCTTCATGCATGTGCCGGAACTGGCGCGCATGGGCGCCGATGTCGCGGTGCAGGGCGGCGAGGCGCGGGTGCGCGGGCGCACCCCCTTGCGCGGCGCGCCAGTGATGGCGTCGGACCTGCGCGCCTCCGCCGGGCTGATCCTGGCGGCGCTGGCGGCGGAGGGCGAGACCGTGGTCAGCCGCGTCTATCACCTCGACCGGGGGTATGAGCGGCTGGAGGCCAAGCTCGCCGCCTGCGGCGCGCGCATCGAACGCATCAGGGGGTGAGGATGGCCGACGCGCGCTTCGAGGACGCTGACAAACCCCTGCGCCTGCTGGCTGCGGCGCCGGAAGATCTGACGATCCTCGCCGCGCTGGCGCAGGATGCGGTCGGCACGGTGGGCGAGGCGGCGTGGCTGGGCAAAAAGCGCCGCTTCGTTGCGCTGATCAACCGCTTCCGCTGGGAGGACGCCCCCGCCGCCGAACGCGCCCGCCGCCCGTTCGAGCGGGTGCGCGCGACGCTGTGCGTCGAGCATGTTCTGGGCGTGCGCGCGCGCGGCGTGGCGCTGGATGCGCCGGACACGGTCTATAACCTGCTGCACCTCACCTTCGAACCGGGCGATGACGGCGCGGGCGTGGTGCGGCTGGCGCTGTCGGGCGGCGGCGACATCGCCATCGCGGTCGAGGCGCTCGAGGTCACGCTGACCGACGTCGCCCGCCCCCACGCCGCGCGCGGCGTGCCGCGCCACGCGGTCTGAGGCGCGAACGCTACTTCTCCAGCGCATACTCCACCGTGCTGACCACGCGCACCAGTTTCCAGCGCTCGAGCCGTTCGGGATAGTCGCCGTCGCGCGCCAGCAGCTGCACCACGCCCTGGTTGGCCGACAGGATCGCGCCGACGTGCGCGCCGCTGTCGGCGGCGAACTGGTCGGCGGCGGCGCGGGCGCTGCGGGTCGCGTCGGCGATCATCGCCGGTTTGACCGCGTTCAGCCCG
>CAZOZE010000266.1:0-4531 GCA_964584215.1 uncultured Rhodobacterales bacterium | reverse complement strand
GCGCGCCGGAGAGGCGGGCGCGCCGCGCATGATGGCGATCCGCGAGCACCGCTTTCCGTTTCTCGAAAAGGTGGGCGACTGGAACCGCTTCAACGCCCGCACCGGCGGCACGCTGGTCGAGAAATGCTGCCATTTCTGGGACTTGATGCGGCTGGTGCTGCAAAGCGACCCGGTGCGGGTCTACGCCTCCGGCGCCATGGACGAGAACCACCGCGACGAACGCTACGCTGGCCGGACGCCCGACATCATCGACAACGCCTTCGTCACGCTCGACTTCGCCAACGGCGCCCGCGCGATGCTGGATCTGTGCATGTTCGCCGAAGGCTCCTGCTGGCAGGAGGTGATCTCGCTGACCGGCGCGAAGGCGCGGCTCGACGCCTTCGTGCCCGGCCCGGCGCGCTTCGACCCCGACGGGCGGGAGCGTCACGCCGAATTCGCCGTCTCCGACCGCGCAACCAAACGCGAGCGGCGCGAGGTGGTGGCGGTGGACGAGACCATCCTGCGCGCGGGCGACCACCACGGCTCGACCTTCCACCAGCATCGCCGCTTCGTCGATCTGCTCCGGCGCGGCCATGGCGCGCCGGAGGTCACGCTGGAGGACGGGTTGTGGTCGGTCCGCGTCGGTGAGGCGGCGGAGATCAGCGCGCGCGAAGGCCGGGCGGTCAGCCTGACCTGAAGCGCGCCGCTCCGACCGGGGCGGAGGCGCTTCGAGCGAAACCGCCGCCCCGGCCCACGCCATCGCCGCCCGGCCGGCGCCGGGCCTCACGCTGCGCCGTGCGTCAGCCGCCCTGCCGGCCCGCGCCGCCGCCCATGCCGCCGCCCGCGCCGTTCCCGCCGCGCATGCCGCGCGGGTCGTCGGGCAGGGTCACGCCCTTGTTGCGGGCGCGCATGTTCATGCGGTTGCGGTGGTAGAGCTCAAGGCGCTGGCGTTCGTCGTCGTCGCGCGCGGCGCGGCGCTGCTCGCGATAGCGCTCGCGCTCCTGCTGGGTCATGAACTGTGTGCCGTAGATGTCCTCGTCGCGGATCGGGTCGCGCAGCCGGGTGCGGTCGCGGTCGCGGATCGGATCGCGCAGCTGATCCTGGGTCGGGTCGCGCAGCCGGTCGCGGGTGCGATCCTGCGCCAGCGCGGCGCCGCCGCCCGCCAGCGCGGCGCCCGCCGCCGCCATGCCGCACATCCGCATGAAATGCCGTCGTTCCATGATCGTCGTCCCTCCTGTCTGGCATGTCGCCGCGACGCGCCGCGCCCGGCAACACATAACGAATATTGTATATCAATGCGGCCTCCGCAAGGCCGCGCGGTCCCGGTCCGGCTGGAAGCCGCGCGCCGCAGGGAATAGCGCGGCGACACGCGCGTTGTGCTTCAGGCGCCGTCGCCCCGCGACGCCGCCGCAACCGGAAAGGCGCGAGCCGCACCAGAGGAGAACCTTTATGAAATACTTCAAGCGCATCAGGGCGGGCATCGACCCCGGACCGTTCCTGGACGAGATCGCGGCGCTGGGCGACGCCTGGGCGATGGTGACCGGGCGTCAGGACAAGATCGCCGTGCAGCGCGAGGCGCTGGCGATCCCGCTGCGCGGCCTGCGCCGCAGCCAGATCCACGGGCGCAAGCGCAGCGACGTGCACGAGAGCCGCTGGACCAGCGCCTCGGCGCAGTTCCCGCACGCGCGCGCGTTTCTGGAGGAGACCGCCGCCGCGCTGGGCTGCGACCTCAGCCGGGGCAAGATCGTCTGCCTGCCCGCCGGGCGGCGCGTCTATCCGCACATCGACCGGGGGCGGTATTACCGGCTGCGCGGGCGCTATCACCTGGTGCTCAAGTCGGCGGCGGGGTCGTGGCTGAAGGCGGCGGACGAGGAAGTGCGGATGGGCGAAGGCGAGCTTTGGTGGTTCGACAACGACCAGATGCACGAGGCGTTCAACGACGGCGATCAGGACCGCATCCACATGATCTTCGACCTGCTGCCGCACGAACGCCGCGCCGAGGCCGAGGCCGAGACCGCCGCCGCCATCGCGCGCATGGCCGCGGTGCAGACGGCCGCCGTAGCCTGACGCCGTAGCCTGACGCCGTGGCCTGAGCGCCGCGCCCCGAGCGCCCGGCGCGCCGCCGCGCCCAGCGGCGGCGCATCAGGGCGCCGCGTCCTCCACCGGGGGCAGTGCGGCAAGGATCGCGTCGCGCACCGCCGCGTCCTGCCGCGCGACCGCCGCGCTCAGCGCGCGCAGCTTGCGGCGGGCGTCGTAGAGCTGATCGGTCAGCGACATCACCACCGCCAGCGCGTCATGGTCGATCTCCAGATCATAGCGCAGCGTGCACAGCAGGCGGACGCGGGCGCAGTCCATGTCCGAGAACACCACCGCTTCGCCCTCACGTTGCGGCGAGACCAGCGCCTCGCCGATCCACCGCTCCAGATCGGCGCGCTGCAGCGCGGCGATGGCGGCGACAAGGTCTTCGAGGCGGGTCATTTCAGCATCTCCCGGCGCGGGTCCTGCGGCGCGGCGGGCCGCCAGCCTTCCAGGAAGGCCGCAAGCGCCGGCTCATCGGTGGTGGGCAGGACAACCTTGAGCGTCACGAACTGGTGGCCGCGCTGGCCGGTGCGGCGGTTGCGCACGCCGCGCCCGCGCAGCCGCAGCGTCGCGCCGGTGTTCGATCCCTTGGGCACGGTCAGCGTCACCGGCCCGGCGATGGTCGGCGCTTCGATCTTTGCCCCCAGCACCGCCTCGCGCAGCGTGACCGGCAGTTCGAGGTGGATGTCGTCGTCGCGGCGGCGAAAGAAGGCGTGCGGCTCGACGCGCAGGGTGATGTAGGCGTCGCCGGGCGGGCCGCCGTCATAGCCGGGGCCGCCCTGTCCCTTCAGCCGCAGGGTCTGGCCGTCCTCGGCGCCTTCCGGGATCGTGACCTTCAGGCCCTTGCCGTCGGGCAGCATGATGGTGCGCTGGGCGCCGTTCGCGGCGTCCAGAAAGCTGACCGACAGGGTGTAGCTCATGTCCGCGCCGGGCGCGGCGAAGCCCGCCCGCGCCCGCTGTCCGCCGCCTGCGCCGCCGAACATCTGGTTGAGAAACGCCTCGAACTCCTCGCGGCTGGCGAAGCCGTCCTGCGCCGCGTGGCCGCCCTCACGCCCCCAGCCCGCCCCCGGCGCGTCGGCGTAGTCGCGGTAGAACCGCCCGGACGGCTGTTCGGGCGGGCGCTCGGCGCCGCTGGCGTCGATCTCGCCCGCGTCGAAGCGGCGGCGCTTTTCCTTGTCGCCCAGCAGATCGTAGGCGACCGAGATCGCCTTGAATTTTTCCTCCGCCGTCTTGTCGCCGGGGTGCAGGTCGGGATGCAGCTTGCGGGTCAGCTTCTTGAAGGCGTCCCTGATCTCCTTGTCGGTCGCCGTTTTCGTCACGCCGAGGGTTTCATAAGGATCTTTCATGCCGCCGCCCCGCGCCGGGCCGCCGGGTCGCGGCGGCGAGAATACAGGTCGGGAAAACCGTCGCGCATCGCTTGAAAACCTCCGCAGGCGAGTTCAGCGTCTGAGTCGCCGCGACGATCATCGCGCATTGCGGGCGGGCGCGGCCAGACCCCCGCCGGGGGCCAGCGACAGAACGGCGCAGCGCCCGACGCCGGAGTTGATTGCTGCGGCGCAACATGCAACTCCAGTCATGTGATTGCGGCGCCGCGCGCCGCCGTCCCGCTTTCGGGAGAACCGCGCATGACCGGCGCAACACGGGCCGTCCTCGCCGCCGCCGCGCTGATCGCGCTTGGCGCGGGCGGCTATGTCTTCATGACGCAGCGCCCGCTCAGCGTCGCGGTGGTCGCGCCGGAGCGCGACGTCGATGTGCGGGTCTATGGGCTTGGCACGGTGGAGGCGCGCATCGTCTCGAAGATCGGCTTCGAGGTCGGCGCCGCGCTGGTGGACCTCGCCGCCGACGCCAATGACGCGGTGACCGAAGGCCAGGTGCTCGCCCGCCTGCACGCCAGCGAGCAGGAGGCCCGCGTCGCGCGCGCGCGGGCGGCGCTGCTGGCGGCCGAGGCGGGCGTCGCGCGGGCGGAGGCGGGCGTGGCCAAGGCGCGCGCGGTGCAGGCCCAGCGCGAGACCGCCAACCTGCGCCAGCAGGAGCTTGTCGCGCGCAACGCCGTCTCGGCCCAGGCCGCCGAGGAAGCGCAGCGCGATGTCGATGTCGCGGCGGCGGAACTCAAGCTGGCCGAAAGCGAGATCGCGGTCGCCCGCGCGCAAGCGACCGACGCGGCGGCGGCGCTGGCCTACGAGACCACCATCCTCGATCATCATGTGCTGAAAGCGCCGTTCGACGCGGTGGTGGTGGCGCGCCACGCCGAGGCGGGGACCGTGGCGCGGGCGGGCGACCTGATCTTCACCCTGATGGACCCCGACACCGTCTGGGTGCTGGTCTATGTCGATGAGGCGCGCGCCGGACCGCTGGCGCTGGGCCAGAAGGCGGAGATCCGGCTGCGCTCTCTGCCGCACGACAGCTTCACCGGAACCGTGGCGCGGATCGGCGTCGAGAGCGACCGCCAGAACGAGGAGCGCCGCGTCTGGCT
>CAZOZE010000265.1:0-11893 GCA_964584215.1 uncultured Rhodobacterales bacterium | reverse complement strand
TCGCGTCCCTCCCCGGTCAGATATGCGCGCCAGCTTCGCCCCTCGATCGGAACAAAACCGCCCGCATATCCCTTCGCATTTCTCATGATGTCAAAGAGCAAACGCCCCACCCGCGAACACCGTTCAACAAGAGATGCGTCCGGATGCGCTAACCGTCACCAGCAGCGCCGCCGGTGAAACGGGGGTATAAGGAGATTCGCCGGGGGTGGCAACAGGGATTTCGTCGCAAAAGCGACATCGTTGAAAAGAGTTTCGCCTGACGCAGCGTCACCCCTCACAGCGCGCGGCGCGCCCGCAACGCCGCGCCGATCGTGCCGTCGTCGAGATAATCCAGCGCGCCGCCGACCGGCACCCCCTGCGCAAGCGACGTGACCGTGACGCCCAGCGGCGCCAGCGTGTCGGCGATGTAATGCGCGGTGGTCATGCCATCGACGGTGGCGTTCAGCGCCAGGATCACCTCGCGCGCGCCCGCCGCCCGCTGCGCAAGCCGGGGGATGCCGAGCGCATCCGGGCCGACGCCGTCCAGCGCCGACAACACCCCGCCGAGCACATGATAGCGGCCCCGGAACGCGCCGCCGCGCTCCATCGCCCAGAGATCGCCGACCTCCTCGACCACGCACAGCAGCCCCGCGTCGCGGGACGGATCGCGGCACAGGGCGCAGACCGGCGCGGTGTCGAGGTTGCCGCATTCGCGGCACAGCTGGGCGCGCGCGGCGACCTCCGCCATCGCGGCGGCGAGTGGGCGCAGCAGCACCTCGCGCCGCTTGACCAGCGCGAACACCGCGCGGCGGGCGGAGCGCGGGCCAAAGCCCGGCAGCCGCGCCATCAGGTCGATCAGGCGCTGGATCTCGCCGCCGTCGCTCTCGTCGCTCATCGCCCCCACCGCGCCTTTGCGCGGGTGAAGATGCGCCGCCCGCGCCCCTGCGGCAAGCGGGCGCTCAGAGATCGTCGTCCTCGTGCAGGATGCGCTCGGCGGCGCCGTCGAGGTCGTCATACTGGCCCGACTTCAGGCTCCAGATGAACGCCGCCAGCCCCAGCCCGCCCAGCGCCAGCGCAACCGGGATCAGATACAGCAGCATGGTCATGCGACCGCCTCCGTCATCGGGCGCCCGTCGCGCGCAGGGCCGCCCGTCGTCGCCGCCGCGCGCAGCCGCAGCGCGTTGGCGACCACCACGATCGACGAGCTCGACATCGCGATCGCCGCCACCAGCGGCGAGGCGTGGCCGGTCACCGCCAGCGGCACCGCGATGCAGTTGTAGCCCGCCGCGATCGCGAAATTCTGCACGATCACCGCGCGCGTGCGCACCGCCAGCGCCTGCGCCTGCGCCACGGCGCGGAGGTCGTCGCCCATGAACACCATGTCCGCCGCCGCGCGGCCGATGTCCGCCGCCGAGGCCGGGGCCATCGAAACCGTCGCCGCCGCCAGCGCGGGCGCGTCGTTCACGCCGTCGCCGACCATCAGCGCGCCGCCCTGCGCCGACAGCAGGGACACGCGGGCGATCTTGTCCTGCGGGCTGGCCTGTGCGCGCCAGCGGTCGATGCCGAGCCGCGCCGCCAGCGCCGCCACCGGGCCGGGGCGGTCGCCCGACAGCGCCTCGACCGACAGGCCCGCCGCCTGCAGCGCCGCCACCGCCTCCGCCGCGCCGGGGCGGGGCGCGTCGTCGAACAGAAAGGCGACGGGCGGATCGTCGCCCAGCCGCAGCCAGACCGCGCTGGCGTCGCCCGCCGCGCCCGTATCCGCCGCGCCGACCCATGCGGCGGCGCCCAGCCGCACGCGCCGCCCGCCGATCACCCCCTCGACGCCGAAGCCGGGATGCTCGGCCAGATCCCGCGCCGCAGCCGCCCGCACCCCCGCCGCGCGCGCCCAGGCGGCCAGCGCCTGCGACAGCGGATGGCGACTGGCGCCGGCCAGCGCGGCGGCGGCCTCTAGCGCCTGCGGCGCGGCCTGCGGCGCGCGCAGCCGGGGCCGCCCGGCGGTAAGCGTGCCGGTCTTGTCGAACACCACATGACGCACGCGCGCCAACCGCTCCAGCGCCGCGCCGTCCTTGAGCATGATCCCGAGCCGGAACAGCGATCCTGCGGCGGTCGCCTGCGCCATCGGCGCCGCAAGGCCCAGCGCGCAGGGGCAGGTGATGATCAGCACCGCGATCGCGATGAAGCCCGCCTCGCGCGCGTCCGCCCCCAGCCAGAGCCAGCCGAGGAACGTCAGCAAGGCCGCCAGATGCACCACCGGCGCATAGATCGCCGCCGCCTGATCGGCCAGCCGCGCCACGCGCGACTTCGCCGATTCGGCCTCCGCCATCAGCGCCGCGATCTCGCCCAGCGACGACGCCTGCCCCACGGCGGTCGCGCGCAGGGTGAGCGGGCCGGAGAGGTTGAGGGCCCCGGCGTGGACTGCGGCGCCGGGCCCAGCCGCCTGCGGCGCGCTCTCGCCGGTGAGGTGGCTGACGTCGAGATCGCTGGCGCCGCGCTCCACCACGCCGTCCACCGCCAGCCGCTCCCCCGCCGCCACCAGCACCCGCGCGCCCGGCGCGATTTCCTCCAGCGGCGCCCAGGCCGGGCCGTCCTCGCCGATCACCATCGCGCCTTTGGGTTGCAGCCGCATCAACCCCGCCGCCGCCGAGCGCGCCCGCGCCCGCATCAGCCGGTCGAGGTAGCGCCCGACCAGCAGCAGAAACAGCAGCATGGCGCAGGCGTCGAAGAACGCCTCCGCCCCGCCGCGCATGGTCTCGCTCAGCGACAGGCCGGCGGCGAGGAGCACCGCCAGCGAGATCGGCGCGTCCATGTTCAGCCGCCCCGCGCGCAGGCCCGCCAGCGCCGAGACGAAGAACGGACGCCCCGCATACACCACCACCGGCAGCACGATCGCCGCCGAGATCCAGTGCATCAGGTCGCGCGTCGCGGCCTCCGCCCCGGACCATACCGAGACCGACAGCAGCATCACGTTCATCGCCGCGAAGCCCGCCACGGCCAGGCGCGTCAGCAGGTCGCGCGTCTCGGCCGCCTCCGCCGCCTCCGCCGCTTCGGCGTCGTCGGCGGGATGGACGGCATAGCCGAGCCCCTCGACCACGGCGGCGAGGTCGGCGGCGCTGGCGCGCGCGGGGTCATAGGTCAGCGCGAGGCGCTTCGCCGTGAGGTTGGCGCGCGCCGACAGCACGCCCGGCGCGCGGCGCAGCCCCCGCTCCAGCGTCGAGACGCAGCCGCCGCAGTGCATGGCGGGGGCGACGAACTGCACCAGCCGCTCGCCGGGGCGCAGATCGCGCGCGGCGTGCTCGAAGGCGGCGGCGCGCACAGCCGCGCCCGCCCCGTCGCGCGCGGCGACGTCGAGCGCGGCGCCGGTTGGGCAGCAGTCCATCAGCGCGGCCCGATCACCAGCGGCAGGCTGGCGCTGTAGCGATCGCCCGCGCCCTCCGCCGCGAAGGCGATGCGCCACTGGCCCGGCGGCAGCGCCTCGGCGGCGGCGTAGTCGCCGGGGCTGACCTCGCGCAGAGCGAGGTCGCGGTCGAGATGGACGTCGAGCGGACGCAGCGCCCGCGCCGTCACCCGCAACCCCGCCAGCGGCGCGCCGTCGCGGTCGCGCAGCGACAGCACCGGCGCGCCCTGATCCGCCGCGACGGCGGTGCGCCAGCCGCGCGCCGCCTGCGCGTCGGCGCGCGCCTTGCCGGCGTTGAAGTCCTGACTGGCGACAAAGCTGCTCTTGACCACAACGCCGCGAAAGTTGGTCAGCGAGAACCAGACCATCGCGCCGTTGGCAATGAAGATCACGGCGAAGAACGCGATGACCGTCAGCAGAAAGCGCCGCCCGGTGAACGGTCGCCCGCCGGGGCGATAGTCGGTGGCCGCCTTCTTCATGCCGCCTCTCCTATCGCTCGGGCCCGTGGAAAACCGTCTCGACGGCGTCGCTCTCTCCGGGGGCGCCGTCGGCGCGGATTTCATCGATGCGGAAGGTGAATTCGCGTCGCTCCTCCCCGCCGGGGGCGGTCACGAACACGCGCACGCTGCGCACCATGTCGGGGTTGACGTCCAGCACCGCCGCGCGCGCGGGCGCGGCGTCGGCGCCCGCGATGGTCAGCGTCGCGTCCTCCAGCCCCTCCAGCGTCAGGCGGAAGCTGCGCGGCTGCGCCACCATGTTGAGCAGCTTGACCGTGTAGCCGTTGCGAATATCGCCGCCGGAGAGCTGGGTGAACAGCGGGTTGCGGTCGTGCAAAACGTTGAGATCCAGCCGCTCGCGCCCGGTCACCATCGCCAGCATGATCAGCCCGACGCTCGCCCAGATCGCCGTGTAGATCAGCGTGCGCGTGCGCAGGATGCGCCGCCAGACCGGCACGCCCTGCGGGTTTCCCGCCATGGCGTGCTCGTAATCCTTGAAGGTGGAATAGCCGATCAGGTTTTTCGGCAGGTCGAGCTTTTCCATCACGCTGTCGCAGGCGTCGATGCACAGGCCGCAGGTGATGCATTCGAGCTGCTGGCCGTTGCGGATGTCGATGCCCATCGGGCAGACCGCGACGCAGGCGTTGCAGTCCACGCAGTCGCCCACCGGCGCGCCTGCGGCGGCGGCGCGCTTGCGGTGACGGCTGCGCGGTTCGCCGCGCCAGTCGTTATAGGTGACGGTCAGCGAGTTCTCGTCGAGCATCGCGCCCTGGATGCGCGGCCACGGGCACATGTAGATGCACACCTGCTCGCGCATCAGCCCGGCCAGCGAATAGGTGGTGAAGGTCAGCACCGCGATGGTGAGATAGGCGACGGCGGACGCGGATCCGGTGAGGAGCTCGACCAGCAGCGTCGGCGCGTCCTGGAAATAGAACACCCAGGCGCCGCCGGTGGCGATGGCGATCAGCAGCCATATGCCGTGCTTGGCGACGCGCTTGCCGATCTTGGTGGCGGTCCAGCCCTCCGCGTGCAGCCGCACCTGGGCGTTGCGGTCGCCGTCGATGCGCCGCTCGACCCACATGAACAGATCGGTCCAGATGGTCTGCGGGCAGAAATAGCCGCACCACGCCCGCCCCACGGCGGAGGTGACCAGAAACAGCCCGACCCCGGCCATGATCAGCAGCCCGGCGATGTAATAGAACTCCTGCGGCCAGATCTCGATGAAGAAGAAATAGAACCGCCGGTTCGCCAGGTCGATCAGCACCGCCTGATCCGGCGCATACGGCCCGCGATCCCAGCGGATCCACGGCGTGACGTAATACACTACCAGCGCCAGCGTCAGGATGCGCCACTTGAAGCGGCGATAGGCGCCGGTGATCACCTTGGGAAAGATCGGCTCGCGCGCCTTGTAGAGCCGCTGCTCCTCGATCACTACGCCTTCGGGGGCCTTCGGGGCCTCGATATTCATGGGCCGGTTCCACTCATTGCCGCGCCTCGCGCTGCGCGCCGCTCTGCGCCGTCGGCGCGCAGCGCGCCTTGACACATATCAATTGGTTCGCATGTAGCGCGCGCCCCCCGCCCCGTCACGGGGACGAACCGTCGCGCGTCTCAGCCGGTGAACCCGCGCCATCGCGGCGCCGACCAGCCGCGCAGGATGGCGCCGGCACGGATCGCGAAGGTGGCCGCCGCGCAGGCGCCCGCCGCCGCCCAGCGGCCGCCGGCGGTCAGATCAAAGACGACAAGATTGACTGCGGCGCCGCCCAGCGCGGCCAGCGCATAGACCTCGCGATTCAGGATCATCGGCGGCGCGCCGCAGAGCACGTCGCGGATCATGCCGCCGAAACTGCCGGTGATCACCCCCATGGCGATCATGATGGTCCAGTCCGCGCCCTCGGCCCGCGCCGCCGCCACCCCCAGCGGCGTCGCCACCGCAAGCCCCAGCGCGTCGATCCAGCGCAGCGGCTTTTCACGCCGCTCGATCGCCTGTCCGAACAGGAACACCACCGCCGTCGCCACCATGGCGGCGGCCAGCCAGCGCCCGTCCGCCAGCCAGAACACCGGGCGGTCGAGCAGCACGTCGCGCAGCGTGCCGCCGCCGACCCCGGTCGCCACGGCGGCGACGAACATGCCGAACACATCCAGCCCCTTGCGCCCCGCCAGCAGCGCGCCCGACAGCGCGAACACGAACACAGCCAGCAGATCGAGCGCCGCGACAAGGCTCATGCGCGCGCACGCGACGGCTTGAACGGCGCCATGCCCGCCCGCGCCAGTTCGTCGGCGCGCTCGTTCTCCGGGTGGCCGGCGTGGCCCTTGACCCATTCCCACGTCACCTGATGGGCTTGCGCGGCGGCGTCGAGGCGGCGCCACAGATCCTCGTTCTTGACCGGCTTCTTGTCGGCGGTGCGCCAGCCGTTGCGCTTCCAGCCGTGGATCCAGCCGGTCAGCCCGCCCTTCACATAGGCGGAATCGGTGACGATGGTGATCGCCGACGGCCGCTCCAGCGCCTCCAGCGCCGCGATCGCCGCCATCAGCTCCATGCGGTTGTTGGTGGTCAGCCGCTCGCCGCCGCTGAGTTCGCGCTCGCGGCTCACGGCCTCGCCCTCGCGCGCCTGCAACAGCGCGCCCCAGCCGCCGGGGCCGGGATTGCCCGAGCAGGCGCCGTCGGTGAAGGCGAACAGGCGCGGCGCGCTCACGCCGCGCTCTCGCGGAACACGCGCGGCACCTTGAATTCGACCGCCTCCACCGCCGTCTCGACGGTCTCGACCGTCAGCGCATGGCGGGCGCGGAAGGCGGCGACGACTTCCTCGACCAGTTCCTCGGGCGCGCTGGCGCCCGCCGTCAGGCCCACGGCGCGGGCGCCCTGAAGCGCGCGCCAGTCGATGTCCGTCGCGCGCTGCGTCAGCTGGGCGTAGCCGCAGCCCGCCGCGCGCCCGACCTCCACCAGCCGCTGCGAGTTCGACGAGTTCGGCGCCCCGATCACCAGCAGCGCGTCGATGTTCGGCGCCATCGCTTTCACCGCCGCCTGCCGGTTGGTGGTGGCGTAGCAGATGTCCTCCTTGTGCGGCGCGACGATGGCGGGAAAGCGCGCGGTCAGCGCCGCGACGATTTCGCCCGTGTCATCCACCGAAAGCGTGGTCTGGGTGATGTAGGCGAGCCTTTCGGGGTCGCGCGGCGCCAGCCGCGCCACGTCCGCCACGGTCTCGACCAGCAGCACTTCGCCCGGCGGCAACTGGCCCATGGCGCCCACCGTCTCCGGGTGGCCCTTGTGGCCGATCATCACCAGTTGCAACCCGGCCTCGTGATGGCGCGCCGCCTCGAAATGCACCTTGGTCACCAGCGGACAGGTGGCGTCCACCGCCAGCATCCGCCGCCGCGCGGCCTCCTCCTGCACCGCCTTCGCGACGCCATGGGCGGAAAAGATCACCGGGCGGTCGTCGGGGCATTCGTCGAGCTCCTCGACGAACACCGCGCCCTTGGCGCGCAGGCCGTCCACCACATAGCGGTTGTGCACGATCTCGTGGCGCACATAGACAGGCGCGCCCCATTTCTCCAGCGCCAGCTCCACGATGCGGATCGCGCGGTCCACACCGGCGCAAAAGCCGCGCGGTGCGGCAAGGTAAAGCGTGAGGGGGGGCAGGGTCATGCGGGCGCTCCCATTGCGGTCACCACCCCTAGATAGCGGCGCGCGCCCGCGCCGTCACGCCCCTGCGGCGTCGATATGGCGGCGCGCGGCGGCGAACACGGCGTCGAACATCTCCGGCGTGAGACGCCGCGTGTTGGTGTTGTAGCGCGAGCAATGATAGCTCGAGAACAGCGCCAGCGCGCCGAGCTGCGCCCGCGCGCCATGGCCGAACGGCGCCTGCGCGGGCTTCGCCCCCAGCGCGCGCAACACGCTGTCATGGGCGATGCGGCCCAGCGCGACAATGGCGCGCAGGCGTGGCGTCGCTGTGATGCGGGCGGCGAGAAACGGGCGGCAGGCGGCGATTTCGGCGCCGGTGGGCTTGTTCTGCGGCGGGACGCAGCGCACCGCGTTGGTCACCACACAGTCGCTCAGCCGCAGGCCGTCGTCAGGCCGCGCGGCGAAGGCGTCGTTGGCGAAGCCGTGGCGGTGCAGCGTGGCGTAGAGCAGATCGCCCGCGAAATCGCCGGTGAACGGGCGCCCGGTGCGGTTGGCGCCGCGCACCCCCGGCGCCAGCCCCACGACCAGAAGCCGCGCGGCGGGGTCGCCGAAGGACGGCACGGCGCCGTTGAACCAGTCCGGCGACGCCGCCGCGTTCGCGTCGCGATAGGCGGCGAGACGCGGACAGCGCCGACAGTCGCGCGGCGCCTCCGCCAAAGTCGCCGCCGGAACCACAGGCGCGGCCAGGCCCGTCACGCCGCGTCGGTGTCCTCCGCCGCATCGGTCTCGTCACGCCGCACCGGGCGGGGCGGGCGGCCGATCACGTCACGCAGTTCATCCAGCTCGATGAAATTGTCGGCCTGACGCCGCAGGTCGTCGGCGATCATCGGCGGTTGCGAGCGGATGGTGGACACCACCGAGACGCGCACACCCTTGCGCTGCACCCCCTCGACCAGCGGGCGGAAGTCGCCGTCGCCGGAGAACAGCACCATGTGATCGATCTTGTCGGCCATCTCCATCGCCTGCACGGCGAGTTCGATGTCCATGTTGCCCTTGATCTTGCGCCGACCCATCGAGTCGGTGAACTCCTTGGCCGGCTTTGTCACCATGGTGAAGCCGTTGTAGTCGAGCCAGTCCACCAGCGGCCGGATCGGCGAATACTCCTGCTCGTCGAGCAGCGCTGTATAGTAGAAGGCCCTGACCAGCTTGCCGCGTCGCACGAACTCCGAGCGCAACAGCTTGTAGTCGATGTCGAAACCGAGGGCGCGGGCGGCGGCGTAAAGGTTCGAACCGTCGATGAAAAGCGCCAGTCGTTCGTCGCGATAGAACATGTCGTCTCCAAATGTGCGCTGCGCTGTGCGGACAGGATGCGCCGCCAATGCGACAGCTATGTGACCTTTCTCACCAAATCCGCCGATTTGCAACAGGCGGGCAATAAAACTCCCGGGTGACCGCCGCGCCGCGCGCCGCAACCGGCGCGCTTCAATGATCTCGCCTGAATGTGTCCTTATTCGCCTTATTTTGATTTCGTAATATTCTTGCTGGCGTATATGCGGGACGCGCCGCGTCAGCGGGTCGGGACAGGCGTCTCGCCGCGATAGTCGTAAAAGCCGCGCCGGGTCTTGCGGCCCAGCCAGCCCGCCTCGACATATTTCACCAGCAGCGGGCAGGGGCGGTATTTCGTGTCCGCCAGCCCCTCATGCAGCACATGCATGACCGCAAGGCAGGTGTCGAGCCCGATGAAATCGGCCAGTTGCAGCGGCCCCATCGGGTGATTCGCGCCCAGCCGCAGCGCGGTGTCGATCGCCTCGACGGTGCCGACGCCCTCATAGAGCGTATAGATCGCCTCGTTGATCATCGGCAGCAGGATGCGGTTGACGATGAAGGCGGGAAAGTCCTCGGCGCTGGCGGGGGTCTTGCCGAGGCGGATCACCACCTCGCGCAGCATCTTGTAGGTGTGCTCGTCGGTGGCGATGCCGCGGATCAGCTCCACCAGCGGCATCAGCGGCGCCGGGTTCATGAAGTGAAAACCCATGAACTTTTCCGGCCGGTCGGTGGCCGACGCAAGCCGCGTGATCGAGATCGACGAGGTGTTGGAGGTCAGCAGCGCATGCGGCGCCAGATGCGGCACGATGCCTTCAAAGATCTTGCGCTTGATCTGTTCGTTCTCGGTCGCGGCCTCGACCACCAGATCGACGCCCGCGAAGCCCTCCGGCCCCGGCGTGGCGCGGATGCGCGCGAGCGCGGCGTCCTTGTCGGCCGCCGTCAGCGCGTCGCGGGCGATCTGACGCTCCATGTTGCGCCCGATCTGCGGCAGCGCCGCCGCCAGCGCCTTTTCCGACACGTCGGTGATCAGCACGTCATAGCCTGCGAGAGCGAACACATGCGCGATGCCGACGCCCATCTGGCCCGCTCCCACGACGCCGACGGTCCTGATCTGCATGGCGGGCGTTCTCCTGCGGCGACCCTGCGCGGGCCTGCTCATATTGCGTTGCGGCGCAAACCCTATGCGCGCCGCGCCGCGACGGCAAGCGCGGCGCTCACGCCCGCCAGAACGCGGCGGTGAACAGCACGAAGACGCTCAGCACCTCCAGCCGTCCGAGCAGCATGGTGAACGACAGCAGCCACTTGGCGTTGTCGGGCAGGCTGGAATAATTGCCAGACGGGCCGATGATGTCGCCGAAACCGGGGCCGATGTTGGCAAGCGCCGTCGCCGCCCCGGAGATCGCCGTGGTCGCGTCCAGCCCCATCATCGCCAGCGCCACCGCCACCGTGGCCAGCGTCAGGACGAAAAAGAAGAACAGGCTCATCACCGACGACAGCACCGCATCGTCGATCTTGCGCCCCTGAAAGCGCGGCGTGAACACGCCCGAGGGGCTGTGGATCGCACGCACCTGCGCATTGACCGCCGCGAACAGCACCTGAAAGCGGAACACCTTGAGCGCGCAGGTCGCCGAGCCGGAGCAGCCGCCCACCAGCCCGATCAGGAACAGCACCGCGACCGGCAGCGGCCCCCATGCGCCATAGTCGGCGCTGGCGTAGCCGGTGCCGGTCAGCACCGAGGCGGCGTTGAACAGGCTCTTGCGCAGAACCGTCTCGAAATCGCCGGTCGCCTCCCGCATCCGCCACGCCACGATCATCAGACTGGCGACCGCCATGACGCCAAGGAACGCGCGCACCTGGCTGTCGTGAAACAGCGCGTCGTGCTCTCGGCTCACCAGTTGCACGAATCGCACCAGCGGCAGGCTCGCCAGCAGCATGAAGGCGGTGGAGACGTATTCGGCGGCGGGCGAAAACACCGCGAAGGAGGCGTCGTAATTGGCGAAGCCCCCCGTCGCGATGGTCGTCATCGCGTGGGCGACCGCGTCGAAGGCGTCCATGCCGCTTGCGCCATAGGCGAAGGCGCACAGCAGCGTCAGGATCAGATAGACCCAGCTCACCGACACCGCGATCTCGGAGGCGCGTGGCAAGACCTTGCCCATGGTGTCGAAGCTCTCGGACTTGAAGAGCTGCATGCCGCCCACGCCCAGCGAGGGAAACAGCGCCAGCGCCACGACGATGATGCCGATGCCGCCGAACCATTGCAGCATCGCCCGCCACATCAGGACGCCGGGCGGCATGGCGTCGAGCCCGCTGAACACGGTGGCGCCGGTGGTGGTGAAGCCCGACATCGCCTCGAAATAGGCGTCGGTGAAGTTTGCGCCAGGCGCGCCGATCATGAACGGGATCGCCGCGAACACCGGCGCCACGATCCAGATGACGGCGGTCATCAGCAGCGCCTGGCGGATCGTCACCCCGCCCCGCGCGCGGTCGGCGCAGGTGACGGTCAACGCGCCGCCGATGAACACCGTCACCGCCCCGCTCAGGGCGAACACCCGCCAGTCGCCGGCGCCCGCCCACAGGTCCAGACCGACAGGAACTGCCATGGTGGCGGCGAGCGCCGACAGCAACAGCCCGATGATATAGCCGACGGCGCGAAGATCGCTCATGGAGCGGGACGCTTGGCGACGCGGGCGCGGCTGTCAAGCACGCCGTGACGCACGCCCATGAAGAGCGACGGTCAGGCGCGGCGGCCTCAGCTTCCGCGGTTGACCGGATTGCCGATCATGGTGAGGAACTCGCGCCGCGTCTTCGCGGAACACGCCCAGCATGGTGGATGTCACCATCGAGACGCCGTGCTTGTGGACGCCGCGCGTGCTCATGCACTGATGCTCGGCCTCCAGCACCACGGCGACCCCCTTGGGCTGAAGCACGTCCTGGATCGTCGCGGCGATCTGCGCGGTCATCTTCTCCTGCACCTGCAGCCGCTTGGCGAAGCTGTCCACCACGCGCGCCAGCTTGGAGATGCCGACGACGCGGTTGCTGGGCATATAGCCGACATGCGCGCGGCCGATGATCGGCGCC
>CAZOZE010000264.1:0-2647 GCA_964584215.1 uncultured Rhodobacterales bacterium | reverse complement strand
CGAGGCGGCGCGCGTGTGCGCGGTGCTCGCCAAGGCCGAGGCGCCGCGCTCTGGGCGGTTGCGGGGCTGGCGCCATACGATGCTCGACGACAGCGACATCGCCGCCACGCGCCACGCCCGCGCCTTCGCCGCCGGCGCGCTCGCCGCCCAGATCGGGCACGCGGCCCTGTTCGTCTCTGGCGGCGCCGAGCATCAGGGGCCGGACGGCGGCGGTCCCTGCGCCATTCTCTACGACGTTTCATCACAGGATCAAGAATGACCGACCTGACCATCACCGCAGGCCCCTTCGTCTTTGGCGCCATGTTCGAAGCCGCCGCGCCCAGGACCGTCGCGGCGTTCAGGGCCGCGACGCCTTTCGTCGGCCAGATCGTCCACGTCCGCTGGAGCGGCGAGGGCGTTTGGGTCCCGCTCGGCGACCATGACTTCGGCGTCGGCTACGAGAACCACACCAGCCACCCGGCGCCGGGTCATGTCATCCTCTATCCCGGCGGCGTCAGCGAGACGGAGATCCTGCTGGCCTATGGCGGCGTGGACTTCTCCTCAAAGATGGGCCAGCTTGCGGGCAATCACTTCATCACGCTGACCACGGGGCTTGATAACCTGCGCCCGCTCGGTGATCTGACGCTGTGGAAGGGCGCCCAGCCGATCCGCTTCGCGCTGTCGTGATGGCCGAGCACGTTCTGGAGCCCTCGCCGCAGACGGTGCGCTGGGGCTTTCTCGACAGCGCCTCGCCCCCTGTGCTGACGGTGGACAGCGGCGACGTGGTGACGCTGCGCTCGGTCAGCGGCGCGCCGGAGCACCTGCCGCCGCCGGAACGCGCGCCGGTCGATCCCGCCCTGAGCGCGATCCATGCGGCGCTGCGGCCCCATCTCGGCCCGCACATCCTGACCGGCCCCGTCGCCGTGCGCGGAGCCAGGCCGGGCGACGCGCTGCGCATCGACATCCTGTCAGTCGCGCTGACCGAGAGCTGGGGCTACAACCTCATCCGGCCGCTGGCGGGAACGCTGCCCGACGACTTTCCCGAGTTCGACCTCGCCCACATCGCGCTTGATCGCGCCTGGGGCGTCGCGCGGTTGCCGTGGGGGCTGGAATTGCCGGTCGCGCCGTTCTTTGGCGTGATGGGCGTTGCGCCGCCGCCGGCATGGGGCGCGCAGAGCTCCATCATCCCGCGCCGCTTCGGCGGCAACATCGACTGCAAGGAGCTGGTGGCGGGCACGACGCTTTTCCTGCCCGTGCTGGCGGAGGGGGCGCTGTTTCACGCAGGCGACGGCCATGCGCTGCAAGGCGACGGAGAAGTCTGCGTGACGGCTGTGGAATGCGGTTTGCGCGGCCGCTTTCGCCTTGCCGTGGTGAAAGACGCCGCGCCCGAGGGACCGTGGGCCGAGACGCCCACCCACCTGATCGCGCTGGCCTTCGACCCCGATCTCGACAGGGCGGCGGAGAAGGCGCTGCGCGCGATGATCCACGCGATCGTCGCGCGAACAGGTTTGCGGCCGCAGGACGCGTATCGTCTGTGCAGCCTCGCCTGCGACCTGCGGATCACCCAGCTCGTGAACCAGCACAAGGGCGTGCATGCGATGCTGCCCAGGGCGGCGCTTGGCGCCTGACGCACGCCGACTTCACGCGGCGCTCGCCCATTGTCGTGCTTGAGGAGTTTGCGGGTCATCCCGACCTTGACCCGGTGGCGCCAAGGGTTTCTCGATGGGGGCGATCTGCATGTCAAAGCTGATGGCGGACATGACGCCGTCGCCGAACGTCTTCAGGATCAGCGCCTTTCGCCGCCTCATCGAGGCTCGCCAGCATGTTGCGGAGGGTGGACTCGCCACGGCCGGAATGGCCGGTGACGCAGACGAACACACCCTTCTGTGCGCTGAAGGCCCCGCCCTCGAACACCGTCCTCGAACACCTTCATCGGCGTGTCCTGCGGCAAGGGAAAGCGCCTGGTCAGTCCTTCGATCAAGACGAGATGTTGCGGGGACCTGCTCCGCGAACTGGACAGCGCTCTGCAGGCGCGCGTACGCGGCGTTGGGCGGCATGCCGACGACGCCGCTCATCATGTTCGAGATGTTCGAGGTGCGGCGAGGCGCGCGCGAAGGGCTTGTTTCCGGGGTGACCGGCGCACAAAAGGGGCGCGCTCTGGCGACGCAACTCAAGGGCCATGCCTGATTTGGGCGACGCGGCGCGATCAGGCGGCGCGGCTTTCTGTGGCGTCGGGTCAAGCGACGCCATCTGTGAACGTGAGGCCTTCGATGAAGCGGATCTTCGCCCCGGGGGCTGCGCCGGTCGCCCGTTCGCGCACTTTCGGTCTGCGCACCGGGGGTGCGCCGATCCCGGTGACAACGGCGCGGCGACCGGAAAGGGTGATGGCGGAGACATCCACTGCCGCGCATCCCGATCATGCGGCGCGCTTCAATCGCCGCAGCGCGTCAGCCAGTCCAGCGCCTGATTCCAGAGCCGTCCGTAGCCCGGCCAGTCCACGAACGGTTGCGGCGCCCAGTGGGGGCCAAGGTCCGACATCCACGCCAGCGTCCGCCCCGCGCCATGCGCGCCCACCGCCAGCAGCGGATGGCCGCCCTGCGCGGCGGGAGCGGAGGCCAGCAGCGCCGCGCCCGGCGCCAGCGTCGTCTCGTTGAGGCCAAGCAGCAGC
>CAZOZE010000263.1:0-12433 GCA_964584215.1 uncultured Rhodobacterales bacterium | reverse complement strand
GGCGCCGCTGCGCGCGGAGGGGCTGCGGATCGTGCTGCTGTCGTTCTTCGGCGTCACGCTCACCTATCTGGCGTTCCACTGGGCGCTGGATTTCGCCACCGTGATTCAGGTGGCGACCGTGGTCACGACGATCCCGATCTTCGTGGCGCTGGCGAACTGGACGCTGAACGGCGTGCCGCCCGGCGCGGTCAAGCTCGCCACCGGAACGCTGGCGGCGCTGGGCGTGGCGCTGTTGCTGACCGACGGCGCGCTGGAGGCGCTGGCGGGGGACGCCGGGGCGCTGTGGGGCGTGCTGCTGGCGATGATCTGCGCGGCGCTTGGCTCTTTCTACGCCGTGCTGGTCAAGCCGGTGATGGGCCGGCACGGCGCGTTGCGCATCATCGCGCTGACGATGATGATCGGCGGCCTGGGGCTGTGGCTGCTGGTCGGCGCCGCCTGGGGGATCTGGGTGGATCCGCTGACGCTGGGCGCGCGGCCTGCGGTGGCGCTGGGGTCGCTGCTGATGCTGGCTATATGGTGCACCACGGTCGCGCAGTTCATGTGGATCGGCGGGCTGGCGGCGGCGCCCGACATCACCCGCGCCTCCTACATCTTCTTTCTCAAGCCGGTGATCGCGGCGGCGCTGGCGATCCTTGTCCTCGGCGACTGGCCCTCGGCGCTGCAAGTCGCGGCGATCGCGGTGGTGACGGGCTGCGTGGTGGTCGAGATGTCGTGGGGGCGGCTGCGCGGGGTGTTCGGCCGCTGACGCCTTTCCCGACGCGGGATTGCGCGCGATGACGCCTTCCGGGAAACTTTCACAAAGGGAGGCCGCCCATGTGCCGCATCTTCGCGGGGCAGGCCCCCGAGAGCTGCGCCAGCGAGACCCGCTCGCTGCGCCTGCGCGGCTACGGCACCCCGATCCGGCTGGAGCGCGCGGTCTGGGCGACGCTTGACGAGATCGCGGCGGGCGACGGGCTCAGCGCGCCGCAGTTCATCACCCGGCCGCATGACGAGGTGCTGGAGATGAACGGGGCCGCGCCCAACTTCACCCCCCTGCCGCGCTGCGGCTGTCTCGCGCGCCTGTCGCGGCGCATCGCCGTTTCGCGCAGGGTCACGCCCCCGCGCTTGCGCGACACGCCTCGGACGCATACACGCTCAGCGGGTTTGGCGGCGCGGAACCATCTTTTTCAGGCGGCGGACGGCGCCGCTCAGGGCGGACGCGCCTGCGGTTGCGCCTGACGCGCCGGGTCGCGGCGCGAATTCGACGGGGGCGTGAGCACAAGTGTCATCGCGTGAATATTGCTGCGACGCGGCGCAAAAGCGGTTACTGAAAAGCAAAGGATACAGGAGCCTTGCCCGTGCTTGACCGCGTAGCGACGTCCGGGATCGCGATTCTCGGCTATGGATGCCGCTGTCCTGGCGCTCACGACGTGGAGTCGTTCTGGTCGCTGCTGGCGGAAGGGCGCTGCGCGGTCGGCGAGATCGGGCCCGACCGCTGGTCGAAGGCGGCGTTCCTCAACCCCAACCGCGGCGCGCCGGGCACGACCTACACTGCGGCTGCGGGCGTTCTGGACGATATTTTCGGCTTCGATCCGGGGTTTTTCGGTATTTCCCCGCGCGAGGCGGCGCAGATCGACCCGCAGCAGCGGCTGCTGATGATGGTCGCGTGGGAGGCGATCGAGCGCGCGGGCCTGACGCCCGCGCGGCTGTCGGGCGCGCGCACCGGGGTTTACGTCGGCTGTTCGGGCCTCGACTACGGCAATGCGCTGCACAGCGACCCGGCGGCGGGCGACGCGCAGTTCATGACCGGCAACACGCTGAGCATCGTCGCCAACCGGCTGGCGTATTTCCTCGACGCGCAAGGCCCCAGCTACACCATCGATACGGCGTGTTCGTCGTCGCTGTTCGCGTTCCATGCCGCCTGCGAGGCGATCCGCGGCGGCGTGATCGACCTTGCGGTGGTCGGCGGCGTGAACCTGCTGTTGTCGCCGATGCCGTTTCTCGGGTTCTCCCGCGCCGGGATGCTGTCGCCGCAGGGCCTGTGCCGCGCGTTCGACGCCTCCGCCGACGGCTATGTGCGCGCCGAGGGCGCGGTCGCCTTCGTGATCGGCGCGCTCGACATCGCGCAGGCGCAGGGCGACCGCGTGCGCGGCGTGGTGGTCGGCTCGGCGGTCAACAGCGACGGGCGCGCGGGCGGTTTGTCGGTGCCCAACGGCGCGCGGCAGGCGGCGCTGATGCGGCGGGTCTATGGCGCGGCGGGCGTCGGCCCCGACGATCTGGCGTTCATCGAGGCGCATGGCACCGGCACGGCGGTCGGCGACCCCATCGAAGCCAGGGCGATCGGCGAGGCGCTGGGCGCCGGGCGGGCGACGCCGCTGCCGGTCGGCTCGGTGAAGTCCAACCTCGGCCACATGGAGCCGGCGTCGGGGCTGGCGGGGCTGCTGAAGGCGCAGCTGGCGCTGGAGCATGGCGTGCTGCCCGCGACGCTGCATGTCGATGCGCCCAACCCGGCGATCCCGTTCGCGACGCTCAACCTGCACATCGCGCGCGAGGCCGAGCCGCTTGCGGCGCGCGCCGCGCCGTGGGTGGCGGGCGTCAACTCGTTCGGCTTCGGCGGCGCCAACGCCCATGTGGCGATCCGCCAGCCCTCCAGGGCGGAGCGCGCGGCGCGCGGCGGCGGCCCGCGCGACGCGACGCCGGGCGCGCCGCTGATCCTTTCCGCCGCCTCGGAAGAGGCGCTGCGCGCGCTGGCGGCGCGCTGGCGCGCGCGGCTCGACGGCGCCGACGCGGCGACGGCGGCGCGGCTGACCGCCACCGCCGCGCACCGCCGCGCGCGGCTGCCGCGCAGGCTGGTGATCGCGGAGCCGACCCCCGCCGCGCAGGTCGCCGCGCTCGACGCCTGGCTCGACGGGCGCGACGAGGGGCGCTGGGCGGCGGAGCGCGCGGCGGCCGGCGACGCGGCGCCGGTGGCGTTCGTGTTCTCGGGCAACGGCTCGCAATGGGCGGGGATGGGGCTGGCGGCCTATCGCGGCGACGCGGCGTTTCGCGACAGCTTCGACGCGACTGCGGCGCTGGTGGCGGCGGAGGGCGGCGCCAGCCTCGAGGCGGAGCTGCGCGCGCCCGATCTGGCGGAGCGGCTGTCGCGCGCGATGGTGGCGCAGCCGCTGCTGATGGCGCTACAGATAGCCAGCGTCGATGCGCTGGCCGCGCGCGGCGTGCGCCCGGTCGCGGTGGCGGGGCACAGCGTGGGCGAGGTGGCCGCCGCCTGGGCCTCCGGCGCGCTGTCGCGCCAGCAGGCGGCGCGGCTGGCGGTGCGGCGCGCGCGGCGGCAGGCGCCGCTCTATGGCGCAGGCGGCATGGCGGCGGTGATGTCGGCGGCTGCGGACGCCCGCGCGCTGATCGCGGCCAGCGGCATCGACGGTCTCGACATCGCCGCCGACAACAGCCCGCGCGGCGCCACCATTTCGGGCGAGCCCGAGGCGATCGAGGCGCTCGCGGCCTACGCGCGGGCCAATCGCGTGGCGCTCAAGCGGCTTCGGGTGGACTATCCGTTCCACGGGCCGCTGATGGAGCGGATCCGCGACGAGCTGACCGCCGATCTGGCCGACATGGCGCCGCAGGCGTCGTCCATCGCCTTCGTCTCCACCACCGAAGGCGCGCTGACGCCCGGCGAGGCGCTGGACGGCGGCTACTGGTGGCGCAACGCGCGCCAGCCGGTGCTGTTCCGGCAGGCGGCGCTGGCGCTGGCCGAACTCGGCTGCGGCGTGTTCGTCGAGATCGGGCCGCAGCCGACGTTGCTGAACTATGTCTCCGACACGCTGGGGCCGACCGGGCGTCCCTTCGTGGCGCTGCCGGGGATGCGGCGCCAGGGGCGCGGCGCCGAGGATTTCGACATGATCGCGGCGCGCGTGGCGGCGGCGGGCGGCGCCATCGACGACGAGACGTTCTTCGGCGCGCGCAGCCCCTATCTGGCGGAGGGGCCGGAATACCCATGGCGGCTGACGCCGTATCGCTTTGCGCGCACCTCCGACGCGCTGAACGTGCACCGCACGCCTGCGGCGCGCGGCCTGCTGGGCTGGCGGCCCCGCGCGGGCGAAGGCCCGTGGATCGCGACGCTCGACCTGGGCTGCCAGCCGTGGCTTGCCGATCACGCGGTGGACGGCGTCGCCACCCTGCCAGCCGCCGCCTTCGCCGAGATCGCGCTGGCGGCCGGGGCAGAGGCGCTGGGCGACGGGCCGCTCGATCTGGTCGATTTCGACATCATGCGCCCGGTCACGCTGGAGGGCGCGGCGCGGGTCGATCTGCGCACCAGCCTCGACGCCGCCACCGGCGCGCTGACCATCGAGAGCCGCGCGCATCTGGGCGAAGGCGACTGGACGCCGCACGCCGCCGGAACGTTGCGGCGCGGACGCGCGGCGCCGGACGACGCGGTGGGCGATACTGCTGGCGATGTGGCGGCTGGCGATCTGGCGGCTGGCGATGACGCGGCGCCGGACGCGGCGCTCTATGACATGCTCGCCGGGCTTGGCCTCAGCTATGGCGCGGCGTTCCGGCGCGCGTGCGCGGCGCGGCTGGACGGCGATTGCGGCGCGGCGGCGCTGACGCCGTCGCTGCTGGGCGCGGCGGGGCCGTGGCTGCTTGACCCCACCGACCTCGACGCCGCGTTCCATGTCGCGGCGCCGCTGTTTCAGGCCGCGCGCGCGGCCCCGGCGGAGGACGGCGTGTGCCTGCTGCCGGTGCGCATCGGGCGGCTGTCGCTGCTGCGCCCCGGCGCGGCGGCGCGCTGGGCGCAGGCGCGGCTCGTCAGGGTCGGCGCGCGCGGCGTGCGCGCGGATTTCACACTGCGCGACGCCGAAGGCGCGGTCACCGCGCGGATCGAAGGCGTGCGCTTCGCCGCCGTGCGGCTGCGGCGGCGGCGCGACGCGGGCGCGCTGTTCTGGCGCCAGACGTTGCGCCCGGTGCGCGCGGCGGCCGACGCCCCCAGCCCGGCGCCGGTCGAATGGGCCGACGCCGCGATGCGGCTTCAGGCGCTGGGCGTGACGGCGGCGGCGACGCCGGAGCCTGACGCCGGGGCGCTGATCCTCGACGCCATGTGCCGCCGGATGGCGTGGGACGCCGCCCGCGCGCTAGCCCCCGACGGCGGCGTGACGCAGGCGGCGCGCAAGCTGTTGCAGCCGGGGCCGCGTCAGGCGCTGGCCTGCGGTCTTGACGCGCTGATCGAGGACGACGCCTTCGATCCCGACGCCGACCGGGCGGCGCCCGAGCCGCCCTGCCCCGCCCTGCCCGACCTCGTGGCGGCGATGACCCGCGCCGCGCCCGAGCGCGCGCCCGAGATGACCGACGCGCTGCAGCTTTCGACGCTGCTGACGCCGGGCGACGCGCCCGCCGCCGCTTCCCCGGCGCGGGCGGAGGCGGCGCGGCGCGCGGCGCTGTGGCGCGTGCTGGCGGTCGTGGCGGCGGACATTGCGGCGACGTGGCCGCAGGGCGCGCCGCTCGCGGCGCTGGTGATCGGCGCGCCGCCGCCAGGCTTTATCGCCGCGTTCGGAGACCGGGCGTCGCGGCTGGTGACGGCTTCGCCGTCGGGCAACCGGCGGGACGGCGACGACGCGGCGGAAGGCGGGCTGAGCGCCGCGCTTGGCGAGGGGCCGTTCGACGCGGTGTTCGCCGCCGACGCCCTGCACCGGCTGGACGCGCCGACCTTGCGCCGCCTTGTCGCCGCGATGGCGCCGTCCGCCGCGCTGATCGCCGCCGGGCAGGAGCCTGACCTGCTGCGCGCCATGCAAGCCGCCGCCGCCGGAGAGCGCGCGGCGCCCGCCGAGACGCTGGAGACGCGGCTGGCGGCGGCGGGGCTTGAGCGGCTGACCGTCGGCGCGCTGGCGTCCGCCGCGTTTCCCGGGCGGCTGCTGACCGCGCGCAAACCCGCCGCAGTCGTCGCATCGGCGGAACCCGCGCCGCCGCGCGTGCGCATCGCGGGCGGCGGGAAACTGGGCCTCGCGGCGGCGCTGAAAGCCGCGCTGAAGCGCGCGGGCGTCGCCGCGACCGCCGCGACCGCCGGGACGGCGGCGGACGGCGCGCCGCTGGTGATCTTTCACGACGCGCTGCTTGTCGGCGGCGCGCCCGACGATCCCGCCGCCGTCGCGCGCGGCGTGCTGCGACTGCGCGACATGGCGCTGGCGGCGGACGGCGCGCCGGTGTGGCTGGTGCTGCGCCACGGTCTCGACGGACTGTCGCCGGGCGCAACGGCGCTGGCGCGCGCGCGCCGCACGCTGGCCAACGAGCGCCCCGCGCTGCGCCTGAGCGTGCTCGACCCCGGCGACGCCGCGCCGAAACAGGCCGCCGCCTGGATCGCCGCCGCGATCCTCGCCCCGGGCGCCGGGGCGGAGGCCGAGCTTGCGCCTGCGCCCGGAGGCTTCGCCGCGCCGCGCATCGAGGCGGCGGCGGACGTGGCCGACCGCGCCCGGCTCGCCGCCATCGGCCCCGACGCCGGGCTGGCGCTGCGCACCGACGCCACCGGCGGGCTTGAGACGCTGCGCTGGCGGCCGGTGGCGCGCCGGGCGCCGGGCGCGGGCGAGATCGAGATCGCGGTGCGCGCGGCGGGCCTGAACTTTCGCGACGTGATGTGGGCGATGGGCGTATTGCCGGAGGAGGCGGTGGAGGACGGCTTCGCCGGCGCCGGGATCGGCATGGAATGCGCGGGCGTCGTGACCCGCGCAGGCCCCGGCGCGCGCTTCGCCGAGGGCGACGCGGTGATCGCCTTCTCCGCTGACGCCGCCGCCACCCACGCCACCTTCGCCGACAGCGCCGCCGCGCCGCTGCCACAGGGGCTGAGCTTCACCGCCGCCGCCACCCTGCCGGTGGTGTTCGGCACCGCGTGGCGGGGGCTGGTCGATCTGGGCCGCCTCGCGGCGGGCGAGACGGCGCTGATCCACGGCGCGGCGGGCGGCGTGGGCATGGCGGCGCTGCAGATCGCGCGGGCGCGCGGCGCGCGGGTGCTCGCCACCGCAGGCAGCCCCGAGAAGCGCGCGCTGGCGAAGATGCTGGGCGCCGACGCGGTGTTCGACAGCCGCAGCCTCGACTTCGCCGACGCGGTGATGGAGGCGACCGGCGGCGTCGGCGTCGATGTCGTGCTCAACAGCCTGTCCGGCGAGGCGATGGAGCGCAGCCTCGGCTGTCTCGCCGCCTTCGGGCGCTTCATCGAGCTGGGCAAGCGCGATTTCTACGCCAACACGCGCATCGGCCTGCGCGCGATGCGGCGCAACATCGCCTATTTCGGCGTCGATCTCGACGCGATGCTGGCGGTCAGGCCGGAGAGCGGCGGACTGCTGCTCAGCGAGATCGCGGCGCAGGTGGCGGCGGGCGCCTTCGCCCCGCTGCCGCATCAGGTGCATCCGGCGGACGACGCGCTGGGGGCGTTCCGTCTGATGCAGCGGTCGGGCCATGTCGGCAAGATCGTGCTGACGCCGCCCGAAGCGCCCTGCGCCGTCGCCCCCGCCGCGCCGCTGGTTCGCCCCGAGGCGGCGTATCTGGTGGTGGGCGGCGCGCGCGGCTTCGGGCTGAAGCTGGCCGAGCGGCTGGCGGCGCGCGGCGCGCGGCGGCTGTGGCTCACCAGCCGCGCGGGCGCCTGCGACGCGGCGGGCGTGGCGCGGATTCGCGCGCTGGGCGCGCGGGTCGAGATCGCCGCCTGCGACGCCGCCGACCCTGCGGCGATGGCGTCGCTGATGGCGCGCATCGACGCCGACGGCGCGCCGCTGCGCGGCGTCGCGCACGCGGCGATGACGCTGAAGGACGCGCTGATCGAGAACCTCGACGCCCATCAGGTGGAGGCGCAGCTGCGCCCCAAGCTGCGCGGCGCCATGGTGCTCGACAGCCTCACGCACGACCGCGCGCTCGACTTCTTCATCCTGTTCTCCTCGATCGCGGCGCAGTTCGGCAACCCCGGTCAGACGGCTTATGTCGCCGCCAACGCTGCGGTCGAGGCGGTGGCGGCAGGGCGGCGCGCGGCGGGGCTGCCTGCGCTTGCGGCGGCGTTCGGGCCGATCGCCGACGCGGGGGTGCTGGCGCAGGACGCGGCGGCGCGCGAGCGGCTCGAGCGGCGCGGCGCGGGCGTGCTGAGCAGCGCCGCGGCGCTCGACGCGCTGGAGCTGGCGCTGGCGGGCGCCGGGCCGCAGGACGCGACGCTGGCCATCGCGCCGATGCGCTGGGGCGCCCTCGTCGCCGACCTGCCGGTGGTGGCCTCGCCGCTCTATGCTCGGGTCGAGCGGCGCAGGACGGCGGCGCAGGCGGCGGAGGGCGCGCAGAGCCTCGCCGCGATGATCGCCGGACTGGACGGCCCTGCGGCGGTGCGCAAACTGACGGCGGTGTTCCGCGCCGAAGCCGCGATCATCCTGCGCCAGCCGGTCGAGGAGGTCGATCCCGCCCGGCCGCTCAACGATCTGGGGTTCGACTCGCTGATGGGCGTGGAGCTGAAGCTGTCGGCTGAGGAGAAATACGGCGTGGCGCTGCCCGGCCTGTCGATCGGCGACGGCGCGACGCTGACCACGATCGCCGCCCGCGTGGCGGCGGACCTGACGGCGGCGCAGGCGGACAGAACGGACGCGGGGGCGGCGCCGGATGTGGTCGGGGAGCTCGCCGCGCGCCATGTCGGGGCCGATCTGCAGGCGGCCATCGCGGGCAGGCTCGGCGACGCGACGGCCATCCCCGAAAAGCTGGATGAGAAGACGCCATGACCACCGACACCGCTTTCCCCGATCCTGCGGCTTCGCTGGTGGAATCGCTGCGCGCGGCGCGGCAGGCGCGCAAGACCGCCGGGAGGGCGGCCGAGCCGCGCGCGCCCGCGCGCGCCGAACCGCCCGCGCCGCGCGCCTTCGACTTCGCCACCCTGCCCGGCAGCCGCGAAATCGCCGTGCAGCGCGCGGTCGGCCAGATGCTGGGCGTGGCCTCGCCGTTCTTTCGCACCTTCGAGGGGCGCGGCGGCGCGACGGCGATGATCGAGGGGGCGGACCGGATCAACTTCAGCTCCTACGACTATCTCGGCATGAACGCCTGCCCCGAGGTGGCGCAGGCCGCCAAGGACGCCATCGACAGGTTCGGCGTGTCCTGCTCCGCTTCGCGCGTGGTCGGCGGCGAGCGCCCGTTCCACGCGACGCTGGAACGCGCGCTGGCCGACGTCTATGACGCCGAGGACGCGGTGGCGATGGTGTCGGGCCACGCCACCAACGTCACCACCATCAGCGCGCTGATGGGCAAGGACGACCTGATCCTGCATGACGAACTGATCCACAACTCGGCGCTGGTCGGCGCGCTGCTGTCGTGCGCGACGCGGGTGAGCTTTCCGCACAACGATCTCGACTGGCTGGAGCAGAAGCTCGACGAGGCGCGCGCGCGCCACGCCCGCGTGCTGATCGTGGTCGAGGGTCTCTACAGCATGGACGGCGACATGCCCGACCTGCGCCGCCTGATCGAGATCAAGAACGCCCATGACGCCTGGCTGATGGTGGACGAGGCGCACGCGCTGGGGGTGCTCGGCGCCACCGGGCGCGGCGTGGCCGAGGAGCAGGGCGTCGATCCGCGCAACGTCGAGATCTGGATGGGCACGCTGTCCAAGACGCTGGCCGCGACCGGCGGCTATATCGCAGGCTCCGCCGCGCTGATCACCTATCTCAAGGCCAAGGCGGCGGGTTTCGTGTTCTCGGTCGGGCTGGCGGCGCCGCTGGCGGCGGCGGCGCTGACCGCGCTTGAGGTGATGCGCCGCGAGCCGCAGCGCGTGGCGACGCTGCGCGCCAACGGCGCCCGGCTGCGCGCGCGGCTGCGCGCCGAAGGGCTCGACACCGGGCTGAGCCTCGGGTTCGCGGTGACGCCGGTGGTGCTGGGCGACTCGCCCACGGCGGCGGTGGCGGCGGATCTGGCGCTGGCCAAAGGCGTCTCGGCGCCGCCGATCCTGCATCCGGCGGTGCCGGAGCGGCGCGCGCGGCTGCGCTTGTTCCTCAGTTCCGAGCACAGCTTCGACCAGATCGACCGCGCCGCGACGCTGGTGGCGGAGGCGGTGCGCGAGGCTCCGGCGCTGACCGCGCGGCTGCGCAGCGGGCGCCCCTCCGCCTGATCCGTCACGCCGCGAGACCGATTCGCGGCCAGCGCGCCCGCCTGGGTTGCATGCCGCAGAGCACAGTATCGTCCCGGTCGGTGTTTTCACCACGATACCGTTTCAACTCTGCAACAACCCGTGAAATCGGCGGAATTTACTTCATCTTTGCGTGTCATAAGCGCATCATCACCCGATTGGGAAGAAAGCGCGGCGTCGCACGTTATAACTTCATGCGACATTACGCGCAGTATGAGGCGTGTATGGTTGAAGGAGTGGCGGTGATGGCCAGAGATGCGACCCATGAAATGCGGCTCGAAGACCTGACCGACGCGGAGATCGAGCGCATCGAGGGCGCGCTGTTCTGCATGGGCGGCCCGCCGGCCGTGATCGGCGCGGCGCTGGTGGCCAGGGCGACGACGGGCGCGCCGCGCCAGACGCGGCCCGAGCCGCGACACAAGGCCCGCGCGGCCTGAGCCGCGACACAGCGCGCGTTGCGGCGCGCGGGCGTGATCGCTAACGTCGATCTTCGAGGGTTGAGATCAACGGGAGCGTTCATGCCACATTCCTCCGCCGCGCCGCAGGGCGGCCCGCTGCGCGTCGCTCTTTTCGTCACCTGTCTGGTGGACATGTTCCGCCCTTCGGTCGGCTTCGCGACACTGAAACTGCTAGAGGAGAACGGCTGCGCGGTGGATGTGCCCACGGCGCAAACGTGCTGCGGACAGCCTGCCTACAACTCCGGCGACCGCGCGACGGCGCGGCGGATCGCGCGGCAGGTGATCGAGGCGTTCGAGGGCTACGATCACGTCGTGGCCCCGTCCGGCTCCTGCGCCGGGACCATCGTCAAGGATTATCCGGCGATGTTCGAGGATGAGCCGGTGTGGCGCGCGCGGGCCGAGGCGCTGGCGGCGCGCACCCATGAGATCGTCTCGTTTCTGACCGATGTGCTGAAGGTGCAGGCGGTCGACGCCGCGTTTCCCGCCACGGTCACCTATCACGACAGCTGCTCGAACCTGCGGCACATGGGCGTCAAGGGCCAGCCGCGCGCCCTGCTGGCCAGCGTGAAGGGGCTGACGCTGACCGAAATGAAGGACACCGAGGTGTGCTGCGGCTTCGGCGGCACCTTCTGCGTCAAGTATCCCGACATCTCCAACAAGATGGTCGGCGACAAGGCCGCCAATATCGTCGCCACCGGGGCGGAGGTGGTGCTGGCGGGCGACATGGGCTGCCTGCTCAACATCTCCGGCAAGCTCAGCCGCAACGGCGAGCCGGTCGCCGCGCGGCATGTGGTGGAGGTGCTGGCGGGCATGGCCGACGGCCCGGCGATCATGCCGGAGGAGGGCCGATGAGCATCCACACCCCCACCACGCGGCAGTTCAAGGCCAACGCGACCGAGGCGCTGGCGGACGCCAACATCCAGCACGCGATGCGCTCGACAGGCTCGGGCTTTGTCGGCAAGCGCGCCGGCGCGCGCGCGGCGCTGCCCGAGTTCGACGCGCTCCGCGACGCGGCGCGCGACATGAAGAACCATGTGCTCGCCAATCTCGACCTCTACCTCGCGCAATACGAGGCGAAGGTGGTCGAAAACGGCGGCCATGTGCACTGGGCCGAGACGGCGCAGGACGCGCGCGAGATCGTGCTCGACATCTGCCGCAAGGCGCAGACGAAGCAGGTCAACAAGGGCAAGACCATGATCTCCGAGGAGATCGGTCTCAACGAGTATCTGGAGGCCAGCGGGATCGACCCGCACGAGACCGACCTCGGCGAATACATCATCCAGTTGCGCGGCGAGACGCCCAGCCACATCATCGCCCCCGCGATCCATGTGACCGTGCCCGAGATCGACAAGCTGTTTCGCGAGACCCACACCCACCTCGACCCCAACCGCGACCTCAGCGACCTCGCCACCATGCTCGCCGAGGCGCGCAAGGTGCTGCGCGCGAAGTATTTCGACGCGCAGGTGGGCGTGACCGGCGCCAACATGCTGATCGCAGAGACCGGTCACAGCGTGATCGTCACCAACGAGGGCAACGGCGACCTCAGCCAGTCGATCCCGAAGGTGCATATCGTGCTGGCGTCGCTGGAGAAGATCGTGCCGACGCTGGAGGACGCCGCCACCGTGCTGCGCGTGCTCGCCCGCTCCGCCACCGGGCAGGAGATGGCGGTCTACAACACCTTCAGCAGCGGTCCGCGCCGCGCGGAGGACCCCGACGGACCCGAGGAATACCACGTCATCCTGCTCGACAACGGCCGCACCGGGATGCTCGGCACGCATTTTCAGGACATGCTGCGCTGCATCCGCTGCGGCGCCTGCATGAACCATTGCCCGGTCTATCAGGCGGTCGGCGGCCACGCTTACGGCTGGGTCTATCCCGG
>CAZOZE010000262.1:0-3370 GCA_964584215.1 uncultured Rhodobacterales bacterium | reverse complement strand
CCAATAGCTGTCGGCGGCGAACAGCGCGCTGGCGGCCTTCGCGTCCTGCGCCTCAAGCGCGGCGTTGAGCTGGGCGAGAAAGGTCGAGACTTTCCCGGTGGGAGAGATGGCGTCCAAGGCGTCCTCCTTGCGCCGGGCTTGACGGTGGCGGCGCGCGCCCGGCTCGCACACAGCCTTTGCGGTTGCAGGACAACCGCGCCGATGGTGGCGGCAAGCGCGCGCAACCGCAAGAGGTTGCGCGGGGCGTGACGGCGTTCTTGAGAACGGGCGCGCGTTCCATTATGTTCAAACCTGTATTCGACGTTGCGCGGACACCCGCGCAGCCGCGAAACACAAGGAGGGCGTTCTGAACGAACAGCTCAACCCGGGCGCCTTGCGCGCCCACGTCGCGGCGGGGCCGATGATGGCGGCGCAGGCGACGGACGAAAGCGACGCGACGCTCGCGCTGGTGCTCGCCTCCCTCGACGACGACAAGGCCGAGGACGTCGTGTCCTTCGACCTGCGCGGCAAGTCGCCGATCGCCGATCACATGGTGATCGCCTCCGGCCGGTCGTCGCGGCAGGTCTCGGCGATGGCGGAAAAACTGCTGGAGCGCTTCAAGGAGACGTTCCACCGCAGCGCGCGCGTCGAGGGCAAGGACGCAGGCGACTGGGTGCTGATCGATTGCGGCGACGTGATCGTGCACATCTTCCGCCCCGAGGTCCGCGCCTTCTATCAGCTCGAGAAGATGTGGGCGCCGCCGGCGGACGCCCGCGCGCGCATCGGCGCCGCCTGAGCGCGGCCGCTTGCGGCTCAGCGTTCTGGCGGTCGGTCGTCTGCGCGCGGGGCCGGAGGCGGCGCTGATCGGCGACTATCTCGCGCGGTTCGACGCCGCCGCGCGGCCCTTGGGTCTCGGCCCCGCGCGGGTGGTGGAGGTCGAGGACAAACGCAGGCGCGGGCCGGACGCCGAGGCCGCGCTGCTGCTCGCCGCCGCGCCCGAAGGCCCGCTGATCGCGCTTGACGAACGCGGCGCCACGCTCGACAGCCCCGGCTTCGCCGCACGGCTGGCGCGCTGGCGCGACGATGGCGCGCGCGACCTGAGCCTCGCCATCGGCGGCGCCGACGGCCACGGCGCGGCGCTGCGGGCGCGGGCGGACCTCACGCTCTCGTTCGGCGCGATGGTCTGGCCGCACATGCTGGCGCGGGTGATGCTGGCCGAGCAGCTCTACCGCGCCGCGACCATCCTCGGCGGCGGGCCGTATCACCGGGCGTGAGCGGGCGCTCTAGGGAAACAGCGCCTGCACATAGACCGGCAGCGCGAAGGCCGCCTTGTGCACCTCGGGCGTGTAGAAGCGGGTCGCGAATCCGGCGTCGGCGAAGCGCGCCTCCAGCGTGGCCAGCGGCGTCAGCCGCGCGTCGCCGTCGCTGGCCCATCCCATCGCCATCGGTCCGCAGGCGTAGGTGGGGATCTGCGTGAGGTAGCACGTCGCGTCGGAAAACAGCGCCTTGAACGCGCGCAGCGTGTTGGTGAGCTCCTCGCCCTGCATGAACGGCACGCCGTTCTGCGTCACCATCACGCCCCCCGCCGCCAGCCGCCGCTTCGCGCAGCCGTAGAACGTGTCGGTGAACAGCGTCACGCCCGGCCCGATCGGGTCGGTGCTGTCCACGATGATCACGTCGAACGCCTCGCCCTGCGCGCGCATGTAGTCGGCGCCGTCGGCGATCACCACCTCAAGGCGGGGATCGTCGAAGGCGTCGGCGCACACGCCGGGCAGATACTGGCGGGAAAAGTCGATCACGCCCGCGTCGATCTCGACCATCACCACCCGCTCGACGCCCTTGTGCCGCAGAACCTCGCGCGCCATGCCGCCGTCGCCGCCGCCGACGATCAGCACGCGGCGCGCGGCGCCGTGGCTGAAGATCGGCACATGCGCCATCATCTCGTGATAGATGAACTCGTCGCCCTCGGTGACCTGGATCACGCCGTCGAGGGTGAGAATCCGCCCGAAGGTGGGGTTGCGGAACACGCGCAGCCGCTGATGGCCGGTCTCGCTGTCATAGAGCAGCGTCGCCTCGCGCAGACAGGCGCGATAATCGTCGTGCAGCGTCTCCACCGACCAGCCCGGCATCGTGTCGTCGTCGCCCATCCCTCGCCCCTGCGTTTTCCGCGTCGGCTTTCGGTCTAGCGCAGGCGGCGACCGGGCGGCAACCGCAGGCGGCGCTTCGCCGGGCGCGGCGATGTGCGACGCGCGCCGGATGGGCGCGCGGTGCTAGACAAGTGGTGCAACGCGGCGGCGCAGGAGATCATCCCATGACACGACACGCCAAAGGCAGGCTCGCTGCGCTCGATCTCACGCAGACGCTGGCGCGCGACGCCTATGCCAAGAAGCTGCACAAGCTGCAACGGAAGCTGACCGCGATCCAGCAGGCCTATCTGTTTCAGGGCCGCAGCGCCGTGGTGGTGTTCGAGGGCTGGGACGCGGCGGGCAAGGGCGGCGCGATCCGCCGCATCGCGGGCGCGCTCGACCCGCGCGGCTGCAAGGTCTGGCCGATCGGCGCGCCGCGCGACTATTTCGCCGAGCGCCATTACCTCGCGCGGTTCTGGGACAAGCTGCCCGCGCGCGGCGCCATCGCGATCTTCGACCGCTCGTGGTACGGGCGCGTGCTGGTGGAGCGCGTCGAGGGCTATGCGCCCGAGAAACGCTGGCGCGACGCCTATACCGAGATCAACCAGTTCGAGGCCATGCTGCGCGCCGACGGCGCCCGGATCGTGAAGATATTCTTCTACATCTCGCAAGACGAACAGCTGCGCCGCTTCGAAGACCGGATGCGCAACCCGCTGAAGCGCTGGAAGCTCAGTTACGAGGATTTCCGCAACCGCGCCAAGTGGGACGATTACGTTGCGGCGGCTGAGGAGATGTTCGCGCACACCGAAAAAGCGGCGCGGTGGACCGTGCTTTCCTCGGAGGACAAGCTGTCGGGCCGCATCGCCGCCATCAAGGCCATCGTGGCGGAGTTGTCGCGCGGCGTGGACCTCGACCCGCCGCCGCTCGACGCCGCGCTGATCGAGACGGCGCGCGACCACCTCGATCTCGCGCCGGCGCTGGTCAAGAGCCTCGCGGGCCGGACGGAATAGGCGATCCTACTCCACCAGCCCGTCGCCGCGCAGCAGTTCGCTGACGCGCACCTCGCGGGCGCTGAAGGCGGCGCGCAGAATCTCCACGGCCCGCCACGGCTGCGCGTCGCCGCACATGAACACGTCGAAGGCGCCATAGCCGATCTCGGGCCAGGTGTGGACGCTGATGTGGCTCTCGGCCAGCACCGCCACCCCGCTCACGCCCTGCGGCGAGAACTTGTGGGTGTGGATATGCAGCAGCGTCGCGCCGCAGGC
>CAZOZE010000261.1:0-3888 GCA_964584215.1 uncultured Rhodobacterales bacterium | reverse complement strand
GGGCCGAGGCCCCAGCGCAGACCCTTCTCATCCAGCCCCACCAGCCGCTCGCGCCAGACGCCGCCGCCGCGCACGAACTGGCGGATCGGCAGGGCGTCGAAGAACTCGTTGGCGAGCAGGATCATGGGGCCGGGCGGCACGTCCTCCAGCCGCGCCGCCCAGTGCGCGCCGGCAACCCGCGCCGCCTGTTCGGCGCGCAACACCGGGCTGATCTCGACCAGCCAGACCTCCGCCGCCGCTGCGAACCCCGGCGCCGCGCGCGCCGCGCGCAGCGCGTCGGCCATCAGCACTCCGCGTCCCGGCCCCATCTCCGCCAGCCGCAGCGGCGCCGGGCGGCCGAGGTCGAGCCAGACCTGCGCCGCCCACAGGCCCAGCAACTCGCCGAACATCTGGCTGATTTCCGGCGCAGTGGTGAAGTCGCCCCGCGCGCCCAGCGGGTCGCGGGTGACGTAATATCCGTGGCGCGGGTGGGCGAGGCACAGCGTCATGTAGCGCGCGACGCTGAGCGGGCCGTTCTCGGCGATCTCGTCGCGGATGATTGCGACCAGCGGATTCACGGCGCGCCTATCGCGCCGACGCGCGGCGCCCGGCGCGCAGCGCCCACAGCGTCAGCGCCAGCCCGGCGAAGGCCATCGGCAGGCTGAGGCTCTGCCCCATGGTCAGGCCGAACGCCTCCGGCCCCGACCCCAGCCGCAGGACCTGCCCGTGCGGATTGTCGGGGGTGACGAACTGCGCATCGGCCTGGCGGAACCCCTCGACGAAGGCGCGGGACAGCCCGTAGCCGAGCAGAAAAGCCCCAGTGATCGCGCCGGGCCGCTTCAGCCAGCCGCTGCGCAGCGCCAGATGCGCCAGCACGGCCAGCAACAGCAGCCCCTCCAGCGCGGCCTCATAAAGCTGGCTGGGGTGGCGCGGCATGTCCCCCGCGCCGGGAAACACCATGGCCCAGGGGACGTCGCTGACGCGGCCCCAAAGCTCGCCGTTGATGAAATTGGCCAGCCGCCCCAGCAACAGGCCGCTGGGCGTGGCCAGCGCCACGGCGTCGGCGACGCTCAGCAGCGGCGCGGCGTTGCGGCGGCTCCACAGGATCACCGCGACCACCACGCCCAGGAAACCGCCATGAAAGCTCATGCCGCCGCGCCAGACCATCAGCGCCTCGACCGGGTGGGCGGCGTAATAGCCCGGCTGGTAGAACAGCACGAACCCCAGCCGCCCGCCAAGGATCACCCCCAGCGCCATCCATGTCAGCAGGTCCTCCGCCTGCGCGGGCCGCATCGGCGGCGTCGCGGCGGGCCACAGCGCGGGCCGCCGCATCGCCTGCGCCACGATCCACCAGCCGAGGCCGAGACCTGCGATATACGCCAGCGCATACCAGCGCAGCGAGAACTGGATCACGCCGAGGTCGAGCGTGAACAGCGCCGGGTCGATGGCGGGAAAGGGCAGGGCGAGCATCATGGCCTCCGCAAACGTCCGGCGCAGGTGTCCGGCCCGGCAGGATTCGCGTCAAGCCCGCCGCATTGCCGCGCGGGGCGCGAGAGGCATATACCGGGGCTGACGCACCAAGGAGGCTTGTCGCCATGCAGACCCGCAGCACGCTGTTGGACGATCTCTCGCAACTGATGACCAACGCGGCGGGCGTCGCGCAGGGGATGCGCGACGAGGCGCAGACGATGATGCGCGCGCGGGTCGAGCGGTTTCTCGCTGAAAGCCAGCTGGTGACGCGCGAGGAGTTCGAGGCGGTGCGCGACATGGCGCAGAAGGCGCGTGAGGAGAACGAGGCGCTCTCGGCGCGGCTGGTCGCGCTGGAGGCGGCGCTGGCGGCGAAGGGCTGAAGCCCGGCGGACATGCGGTGAGACTGGCGCGCGGGTTCAGGCCGCGCGCCCACCCCGTGGCGCGTTTGCGCGCCCACCCCATGGCGCGTTTGCGCGCCCGGGGCCGACGCCGGGGCCCCGCCGCGCGGTCTATTAACCGACACTAAAGCGGCGGCGCACAGGATAACGCGAAAGCGAGTCATTTCGCGTTTGCGTCGGGCGGTTTTCGGCGCCACCATATCTCGTGTAGAGAGCGGCAAGACTCTCCATCCATAGGCAACGAGCACCGCACCTTGCGGCAGCACCGCCGCAAGGGCGCAACCCTCACAGGAGCGCGCGGCATGACAGCCGTTGAGCATGACTTCCTCAGCGACGACATCCACCCCATCGACATCGTCGAATCGCTCGCTGAACATCGCGACTGGGATTTCGACCGCGTCGGCGAGGACCAGATCGCCATGGCGGTCGAGGGCCAGTGGCGCACCTACTCGATCTCGCTGTCATGGTCGGCGCATGACGAGACGCTGCGCCTGCTGTGCACCTTCGAGATGGCGCCGCCCGAGGACCGCGCCGACGCGGTGGCGGTGATGGTCGATCTGGCCAATGACCTGTGCTGGACCGGCTGCTTCACCCGCTGGCGGGCGCAGGGGCTGATGGTCTGGCGCTATGGCCTGACGCTGGCGGGCGGCGCGGCGGCGACCGGCGGGCAGATCGAGGCGATGCTGCGCGGGGCCGTGGAGGCTTGCGAACGGTTCTATCCGGCGTTCCAGCTCGTCGCCTGGGGCGGCGAGACGCCGGAAGCGGCGCTGGGCGTGGCCATCTCGGAGGCTTATGGTCGCGCCTGACCGATGAGGAGGGCGCGATGACGGATGGGCTTGAGCCGCTGGCGAAGGGCGGCCTTACGCTGCTGGGCTGCGGCAAGATGGGCGGCGCGATGCTGGAGGGCTGGCTGGCGGCGGGTCTGCCGCCCGCCAGCGTCCATGTGGTCGAGCCACACCCCTCGGCGCAGACCGACGCCTTCGCCGCGCGCGGCGTGCATGTCGGCCTGCGCCCGCCCGCCGCTGCGGCGGCGGTGGTGATCGCGGTCAAGCCGCAGATGATGGCGGATGCGGCGCCGGCGGTCGCGCCGCTGGCGGGGCCGTCCACGCTGATGCTGTCGATCGCTGCGGGCACGCCGATCGCGTTGTTCGAATCGCTGTTCGGCGCGACGGCGCCGGTGGTGCGCGCGATGCCCAACACGCCCGCCGCAGTGGGGCGCGGCGTCTCCGCGCTGGTCGCCAACGCGCCCGGTCAGGCGTTCCTGCCGCTGGCCGAGGCGCTGCTGGCGGCGGTGGGCGAGACCGTCCGGCTGTCGCGCGAGGATCAGATCGACGCGGTGACGGCGGTCTCGGGCAGCGGCCCGGCCTATGTGTTCCACCTCATCGAGGCGCTGGCGGCGGCGGGCGCGGCGGAGGGCCTGCCCGCCGACCTCGCGATGCGGCTGGCGCGCGCCACGGTGTGCGGCGCGGGCGAACTGGCGCATCGGAGCGGCGACGACGCCGCCACCCTGCGCCGGAATGTGACCAGCCCCGGCGGCACGACGGCGGCGGCGCTGGAGGTGCTGATGGACGCGGACAGCGGCTTGCCGCCGTTGATGGCGCGTACGGTCGCGGCGGCGGCGGCGCGCAGCCGCGCGCTCGCCGGATAGCGGCGCCGCCGCGCCGCTCTCCGGGGCCGGGAGGGCCGTCGTCACGACGCTCAGGGCCCCCGCCGGTTTGGTCGCGGCCCCCGAAAGAAGATGCGCGCAGGCCCGCGCATCAGCCGCTAACAGGCGCGCATATCCGGCGGGGCGTCCGCTGCGTCCGTTTCCCGGCGGTCAAGCGCCGGGAGACCTCCGATTTCCCGGCCCCGCCGCGCGCGATCCCGATCACCCGGCGCATTGGCCGCTAACGTCCTGTTTGGCCGCCGGTCAGTCGCCAAGCGCGCGCACCCGCGCCGCCAGCGCTTCAAGTTCCGGGTCGCTGACGCCCAGCGCGGCGAGGTGCTCGACCGTCTGGAGCAGGTAGTCGCGATTGGCGCCCATCGGCCCGGCGCTGCGCGC
>CAZOZE010000260.1:0-3852 GCA_964584215.1 uncultured Rhodobacterales bacterium | reverse complement strand
GCCCACGCCTGCACCAGCGTGTCGGGCGGCGTCTCGGCGCGCGCGGGCAGGCTGGCCAGCAAGGGCGCAGCGGCCAGCGCCGCCGCCGCCAGAAAGCGCAAGGATGGTTTCATGCAGCGTCTCTCCGTCCGTATGATGGCGCGCGACGGGGTCGAGGCGCCGCCGTGACGCCATTCACAACCCGCACCCGCCGCCCCGTCAAGGATTGATTGCCCCTCCCGGGGCCTTGCAAGGGCTGGCGGCGCGCGCGGCATGGCGATATCGCGCAAGGGGCCTCCCGCTTTTGAGATTGCGCGCATGGCCGACACCGACGATCCGCGCCGCCTGGCCGGCCCTTCGACCTTCGCGCGGGGCCGACGCCACCTGCGCGACGGGCGGGCGCCGGAGGCCGACGGGTCGCCCGGCCCGGTCTCCGAAGCGCGGGCGCGCGGCGGTTCGGCCCGTGATCCGCGCGTCGGGCGCCATTGGCCGCCGACCGGCGAGACGAGGCTCAGCGACGCGGCGGCGGCGCTCCGGCAGGGAGACGCGCCGCTTTACGCCATCGGCCTCAAGCCTGGCGGCCGCAGGCTGGCCAGACCTGCTGCACGCGCGCATCGGGCATCCTGTCGTCTGGATCGGCGGGCTGATCGGCGCGCCGGTGCAGCTTGCGGTGTTCACCGACACGGGCCTGGCCAAGGGGCGGGGGCGGGGGCGGCAGACCATGCCCTCGGCGCTGGAGCAGAGCACGGCGATCGCGATCCACACGCTGTGGCTGACGGCGCGCGCCCACGGAATCGGCCTCGGCATGGTCTCGATCCTCGACCCCGCGCGCATGGCGGCGCTGTTCGCGGCGTCCCCCCGCGTGGCGCTTCACGACGAACACGACGAACCTGTGCCTCGGCCACCCGGCTTTCGAGGACGATACGCCGATGTTGCATCGGCTCGGCTGACAAAAGGACGCCGCGCGCCCGTGGGAGGACCGTTAGCGCCCCGCCGCGTCAATCGCAGCCGCCGCCCCGGCGCTGGTTCCGGGGCCTTCTGATCGCAGCGGCGCAGGCTGCGGCGCTATTCTCACACTCGGGCCGGGCATGCGCTGGCGGCGGCGCACTCCCGAGCCGGGGCCTCGCGCCACCGCCGCTACGCCGCCCCTGGCGCCATCGCCGCCACGAACCGCTGGAACAGATAGCCGCTGTCCTGCGGGCCGGGGCTGGCCTCGGGATGATACTGCACCGAGAACACCGGCCGCCCCTGCAGCCGCAGACCGCAGTTCGACCCGTCGAACAGCGAGACATGGGTCTCGGCCACGTTTGCGGGCAGGGTCTGCGCATCCACCGCGAACCCGTGGTTCATCGAGGTGATCTCGACGCGGCCGGTCTCCAGATCCTTCACCGGGTGGTTGGCGCCGTGGTGGCCGTGGTTCATCTTCACCGTGGACGCGCCCAGCGCCAGCCCCAGCATCTGGTGGCCGAGGCAGATGCCGAACACCGCGATGTCGGTGGTCTCGATGATCTCGCGGATCATCGGCGCGGCGTAGGCGGCGGTCGCGGCGGGGTCGCCGGGGCCGTTGGACAGAAACAGCCCGTCGGGGTTCAGCGCCTTGACCTGAGCCGCCGTGATCGTGGCGGGAACCACCATCACCGCGCAGCCCGCGTCGGTCAGCAGCCGCAGGATGTTGCGCTTGGCGCCGTAATCCACCGCCACCACGCGCCGGACCGGCGCGCTGTGGCGGGCGTAGCCTTCCGGCCAGACCCAGGCGCCCTCGGCCCAGTCATAGCCCTGCGTCGTGGTAACGTCGCGCGCCAGATCGGCGCCGACCAGCCCGGCGAAGGCGCGCGCCTGCGCCACCAGCGCCGCCTCGTCGAACACCCCGTCGCGCGCGTGGGCGATCACCGCGTGCGGCGCGCCCCTGGTGCGGATCAGCCGCGTCAGCCGCCGCGTGTCGAGGCCGCCGACGCCGATCAGCCCGCGCTGCGCCATCCATGCGCTGAAATCGCCGGTCGCGCGCCAGTTCGACGGCGCCGTGGGGTCGTCGCGCACCACCGCGCCCAGCGCCGCCGCCTGCGCCGCCTCGTCGTCCTGCGGGTTGGCGCCGACATTGCCGATATGCGGAAAGGTGAAGGTCACGATCTGTCCGGCGTAGGACGGATCGGTGAGAATCTCCTGATAGCCGGTCATCGCGGTGTTGAAGCACAACTCGCCCGCCCGCGCGCCCTCCGCGCCGAAACCCCGCCCGCGCAGCACCGTGCCATCGGCCAGCGCCAGCCGGGCGGTGAGGCGGGAATCAGGCGTGTGCGGCGATGTCATGGCGGCTCCCGTCGGTGAATTTGGCGCAAGCTAGACACCGCCCGGCAGCGCGTCAAGCATGCCGAAAACCTAATTCATACAATCATATCAATGCCTTGCAATTTTGACATCGCATTGCCCCGCCTCGGGCGCTGCGATAGAGTCCGCATTGCGGCCGAGGTGCGGCCCCGGATGCTGAAGGCGCCCCGATGCGTGAGCGGATCACGGCCGCGCTCAAGAAAGCGGTCAAGGATGAGGACGCGACCCGCGTCGCCACGCTGCGGCTGATGCTCGCCACCCTCAAGGATCGCGAGGCCGCAGGCCGCGACGCGGAGGAGAGCCAGCCGGGCGCCGACGAGGCGCTGGAGATCTTCGCGACGATGATCAAGCAGCGCGAGGACTCGATCCGCGCGCATGAGGAAAGCGGCCAGATCGAGCTTGCGGCGCGCGAGCAGGCCGAGATCGACGTGATCCGCGAATTCATGCCGCGCCCGATGAGCGGCGCCGAGATCGAGGCGGCGGTCAGCGCCGCCATCGCCGAGACCGAGGCCGCCTCGATCAAGGATCTTGGCCGGGTGATCGCGGCGCTGAAAAGCCGCCATCCGGGCCGCATCGACCTCGGCAAGGTCGGCGCGCAGGTGCGCGCGGCGCTGGTCTGAAGCGCCCGCCCCCCTGCGCCTTGCCCCCTGCGCCTTGCCCCCTGCGGCGCCATCGGCTAAGCCGCCCGGCGACCCCCTGACGCGCCCGGAGCGCCCCGATGTCCGCCGAAAACAGCCCGACCCGGACGAAAATCCGCCGCCCGCGCGCCGAGACGCCAAAAGGCTTTCGCGACTGGTTCGGCGCCGAGGTCGAGGCGCGCAACGCCATGCTGGCGGCGATCTGCGCGGTTTATCGCCGCTACGGCTTCGACCCTCTGGAGACCTCCGGCGTCGAGACGGTCGAGGCGCTGGGCAAGTTCCTGCCCGACGTGGACCGCCCCAACGCGGGCGTGTTCGCGTTTCGCGACGACGACGAGACGTGGCTGGCGCTGCGCTATGACCTGACCGCGCCGCTGGCGCGCTTTTACGCCCAGCGCCAGCGCGACCTGCCGACGCCCTATCGCCGCTATGCGGTCGGGCCGGTGTGGCGCAACGAAAAGCCGGGGCCGGGCCGGTTCCGCCAGTTCTGGCAATGCGACGCCGACACCGTGGGCGCCGCCAGCGTCGCGGCGGACGCAGAGATCTGCGCCATGCTGGCCGACGCGCTGGAGGCGGCGGGCGTGGCGCGCGGCGACTATGTGGTGCGCATCAACAACCGCAAGGTGCTGAACGGCGTGCTGGAGGCGATCGGCCTGGGCGACGCCGAGGCCCATGCCGACGCGCGCGGCGTGGTCAGCCGCGCGGTGGACAAGCTCGACCGGCTGGGGGCTGAGGGCGTGCGCGCGCTGCTGGGCGAAGGCCGCAAGGACGAGAGCGGCGCCTTCACCAAAGGCGCCGGGCTGTCGGCGGATCAGATCGCCGTGGTGATGGGCTTCGTGCAGGCCGAAGGCGGCGACGGCGCCGCCACCTGCGCGGCGCTGCGCGCGCTCGTCGGCGCCACGGCGACCGGCGC
>CAZOZE010000259.1:0-6151 GCA_964584215.1 uncultured Rhodobacterales bacterium | reverse complement strand
GTCGGACTGGCTGAGATAGCCGTGCACGGCGTTGGCCATCACCACGATGTCGATCAGCGGCTTGATCGGCTCGCTGACCAGCGCCTGCAACGCGACGCTCTCGATCGGCAGGCGGAACCCGGCCATGTCGGCGAGCATGGTGGAATGCCCCGCCACCACCAGCGCCAGCTTGCCGCAGCGCACCGCGCCCTTGGCGGTGCGCACCCCGGTCACGCGGCCGCCCTCCACGTCCACGCCCTCGACCGCGCAGTTCTGGATGATGTCCACGCCAAGGGCGGAGGCGGCGCGGGCATAGCCCCAGGCCACCGCGTCATGGCGCGCCGTGCCGCCGCGCGCCTGCCACAGCCCGCCCAGCACCGGAAAGCGCCCGTCCAGCTTCAGGATCGGGCAGCGCCGCGCGATCTGGCCGGGCGTCAGCATCTCGGTTTCGATCCCCGCCAGCCGGTTGGCGTGCCATGTGCGGGTCAGCGCGCGCACCTCGTGCTCGGTGAGGCACAGCGTCAGCACGCCGCGCGGGCTGAACATGATGTTGAAATTGAGCTGCTGGCTCAGCGTCTCGTAGAGACCGCGCGACAGCTCATAGAGCGCCACCGATTCGGGCTGGAGATAGTTGGAGCGGATGATCGTCGTGTTGCGCCCGGTGTTGCCGCCGCCCAGCCAGCCCTTCTCCAGCACCGCGACATTGCTCAGCCCGTGGTTTTTCGCCAGATAATAGGCGGTCGCCAGCCCATGGCCGCCGCCGCCGACCACCACCACGTCGTAGCGATCCTTCAGCGGCGGGGCGGGCCAGGCGCGCTCCCACCCCTCATGGTGGCGCAGCGCCCGGGCGGCCAGCGCGAAGGCGGAATAGCGTTGCATGGGCCGGCGACTCTCCCGAGCTGGTGACGCTCTCCGGCATGCCGCGCGCCGGGCGCCCGCGCCGCGCCGGTCGCGCCGCAGCATGGCGCGTTTGCGACATCGCGCGGCGCAGGCGCGCATTGCGGCGGCGGCTGCGGGCGCCTAGGTTCCGCCGGGACATCGGCTGACGTAAAAAGAGGCGACGCATGGGGTTCTGGATCATTGCGCTGGCGCTGGCGCTGCTGACGGCGGCGCTGATCGCGCGTCCGTTGTCGCTGGCGCGCCGCGCGGCGCGGCCCCGGGCGGCGCATGACGAACAGGTGTTCCGCGACCAGCTGCTGGAGGTGGACCGCGATCTCGAACGCGGCGTGCTGTCGGCGGAGGAGGCGCGTGCGGCGCGCATCGAGGTGTCGCGCCGCCTTCTGGCCGCCGCCGCCGAGCGCGAGGCCGCGCCCGACCATCAGCCTGCGCCGAAAGCCGCGTCCTATGCGCTGGCCGCCGCGCTGCTGATCGGCGCGCCGCTGGGGGGGCTGGCGCTGTATGCCGCGATCGGCGCGCCGGGCCTGCCCGATCAGCCGCTGGCGAGCCGCGACGCCTCGCGCCCCGGTCAGGAGATCGCCGAGTCCCGCGTCGCGACGCCCGCCCCGGCGCCCGCGCCGGACGCGGGGTCTCTCGACGCCGAGATCGCCGCGCTCGAGGCGCGCGTCGCCAGTAGCGACGCCGACCGCGAGGGGCGCTTTCTGCTGGCGCGCGCCTACGGTCAGGCGGGGCGGTTCGGCGAGAGCTGGCGCGCCTACCGCACCCTGATCGACAGCACCGGCGGCGATGCGCCCTCCGCCATCTTCGCCGCCATGGCGGAGGCGATGATCCTCTCGGCGGACGGCTATGTTTCGCCCGAGGCGGAGGCCGCGCTGGAGCAGGCCCTGCGCCGCGAGCCGGGCAACCCGGTGGCGCGCTATTACATCGGGCTGGCCTTTGCGCAGACCGGCAAGACGCAGTCGGCGATGCAGACCTGGGCGCAGCTGCTGAAGGACAGCCCCGCCGACGCGCCCTGGGTCGCCGCCACCCGCGCCCAGATCGACGATCTGGCGCAGGCGACCGGCGCGGCGCGCCCCGAGATCGCCACGGCGCCGCCCGCCGACCCCGAAGCGGCGCGCGCCGCGATGATCGCCTCGGTGCAGGGGCTGGACGCGCGGCTGAGCCAGGGCGGCGGCGGCCCGATCCAGTGGGCGCAGCTGATCCGCTCCTACGCCGCGCTGGGCATGGACGCGGAAGCGGCGGACGCCGAGGCGCGCGCCCGCGCCGCGATGGCCGACAACGCCAACGCGCTGGGCGCCTTCGACGCCGCGATGGCCGCCGTCGCGCAACGGCCCGCGCAAACGCCCGGGACGGCGGCGAACCTGCCCGGCCCGACCGCCGACGACATCGCCAACGCCGCGACCATGGCCGAGGACGACCGCACCGCCATGATCCGCTCGATGGTCGGCCGCCTGCGTGAGCGGCTGTTCGACGAGGGCGGCGACGCCGAGGAATGGGCGCGGCTTATCCAGTCGCTGGGCGTGCTGGGCGACAAGGACGGCGCGACCGAGGCCTACGCCCGCGCCGCCGAGGCCAACAGGACCGACGCCATCGCGCGCGCCATGCTCAAGGAGCGCGCGCTGCTGGCGGGCGCGCAGGTCGAGTGACGCAGGTCCACGAGGGGCCGACGGAGATGCTGGCGGCGGGCCTTGGCGACGGGCCGCTGCTGGGCCTGGACCTCGGGACGAAAACCATCGGCGTCGCGACCTCCGACGCGCGCCGCCAGATCGCCACCGCGCTCCAGACGCTGCCGCGCGGCAAGTTCACCGCCGACGCGGGCAGGCTGATCGCGCTGGCGGCGGCGCGCGGCGCGCGCGGCTTCGTTCTGGGGCTGCCGCGCAACATGGACGGCTCAGAAGGCCCGCGCGCGCAAGCGTCGCGCGCCTTCGCGCGCAACCTGTGCCGCGCGGCGGGCCTGCCGGTGGCGCTGTGGGACGAACGGCTCAGCACCGTCGCGGTCGAGCGCGCGCTGCTGGAGGCCGACGCCTCGCGCCGCCGCCGCGCCGAGGTGGTGGACAAGATGGCCGCCGCCTATATCTTGCAAGGCGCGCTCGACCGGCTGGCCTGGGCGGCGGCGGAGCGAGAGCGATGAGCAGACCCGAGAACACCGACGCGATCTGGCGGCGGGCGGAGATCGCCTCGCCCTGCGTCAAGATCTGCGTGATCCATCAGGCGGCGGGTCTGTGCGTCGGCTGCAACCGCAGCGCCGACGAGATTTCGCGCTGGAGCGCGATGACCGACGCCGAGCGCGCGGCGATCATGGCCGCGCTGCCCGCCCGCGCCAGCTTGCTGACCGCGCCGCAGAACCGTCCCTCGCGGCGCAGGCGCGCGCGGCGCGAGGACTGAGCCTCAGCCGCCCGCCGCGCCGCGCAACAGCGTCAGCCCTGTCACGCACATCAGAAACGCGGCGACCACGCCGATCGCGCGCGCAGGCGCCTCCCGCCCGATGCGCGCGCCCAGCGGCGCCGCCGCGCCCGCCGTCAGCGCCGCCGTCAGCGCGCCGGGCAGGTTGACCGCGCCAAGCGTGAACGGCGGCGCGGAGGGCGGCGCGGCGGTCAGCATCGCCAGCGCCGCCGCCGCGCAGATCATCGCGCCAAGACCCGCCGCGAGACCCGAGGCCGCGCGCGCCTCCGCCCCCAGCCTGCGCAACAGCGGCGCGGCGAACGCGCCGCCGCCCAGCGCCGCGCCGCCCGACGCCGCCCCCAGCGCGACCGCCAGCGCCGCCTTGACCGCCATGCGCGGCTCCCGCATCGCCCGCCCGTCGTCGAACGCCAGCCGCAGCCCCGCCGCCAGCACCGCAAGGCCCAGCCCGGCGCGCAGGCCCGCCTCCGGCGCTTGCGCGGCGGCGTAACCGCCCAGCACCGCGCCCAGCGCCGCCCACGGTCCCCAGCCGCGCAAACGCCGCCAGTCGATCCCCTGCGCCAGCGCAGCCTGCGCCGACATGACCGCCAGCGTCGCCAGCGCCGAGCCGACCGCCACCCGCAGCGCGCCCGGCCCATCGAACCCCGCCGCCTCAAGAAATTGCAGCACGATCATCGCGGCGAACGCCCCGCCGCCGACGCCCATCGCGCCGCAGATCACCCCCAGAAAACCGCCCGCCGCCGCGAACGCGGCCAGCAGCGCGAACACCTCCAGCCAACCGCTCACGCCGCCGCCGCCCGCGGCGCCACGGCGGCCAGCGCGGCGCGCACCAGTTCCGGCCCGGCGCCGGGGCGGTGCGCCTCCTGAGACAGCATCCGCCGCCAGCGCCGCGCGCCGGGCCGCCCGGCGAACAGCCCCAGCATGTGCCGCGTGATCCGCGCCAGCGGCTCGCCCGCGCCGCGCTGCGCCTCGATGTAGCCGAGCATCGCCCCCACCACCGCCTCCGTCGTCGTCTCGGCCACGTCGTCGCCGAAAACGCGCGCGTCGGCGGGAGCGAGGATCGACGCGGGGTCGTGATAGGCCGCGCGGCCCACCATCACGCCGTCCAGCCCGGCCGCCAGCCGCTCCAGCACGGCGTCGAGCGTGCCGACGCCGCCGTTGGCGACGATCGCAAGGTCGGGCCGGGCGCGCTTGAGATCCAGAACCAGCGCATGATCCAGCGGCGGCGCGGCGCGGTTCTGCTTCGGGCTCAACCCCTCCAGCCACGCCTTGCGGGCATGGACGACGAACCGGCGCACGCCCGCCGCCGCCACCCGCTCGACAAAGGCGGGCAGCGCCGCGCGCGGGTCCTGATCGTCAACCCCGATGCGGCATTTCACGGTGATCTCGGCTCCGTCCGCCGCATCCAGCATCGCCGCCACGCAATCCGCCACCAGCGCCGGGTCGCGCATCAGGCAGGCGCCGAACGCGCCGGATTGCACCCGGTCCGACGGGCAGCCGACGTTGAGGTTGATCTCGTCGAAGCCATAGGGCGCCGCCAGCCGCACCGCCTGCGCCAGCAGCGCCGGATCGGACCCGCCCAGTTGCAGCGCCAGCGGCCGCTCCGCCGCATCGAACGCCAGCAACCGGTCGCGCGGCCCGTGAACCACCGCCGCCGCCGTCACCATCTCGGTATAGAGCAGCGCCCGGCGGCTGAACTGCCGGTGCAGGAACCGGCAGTGGCGGTCGGTCCAGTCCATCATCGGGGCCACGCTGAGGCGATACGACAGGTTTTTTTGACGACTGATTGTTTTGTTTTTCATTTATTGTTTCGATCCAATGGTCGCCCCGTGAGCAGAATCGGCCTTCGGTCAGGATGCGTCGGGCGCGCGCTGCGCCACACCTGCGCCGCGTCCGGGGGGGACATTATGGCGTCGATCACGAAGCATGTCACGAAGGCGGCGCGACGGCGCGAACCATACCGGCGAGCAAGGTCCATCTGGCCGGCCTCGCCATGATGGCCGCGCCCGGCCGCCGGATCCGCGAGGCGGCGCTCGATGGCGGCGGGCTGCTGCGCGCGCTGACGGCGCACAACGGCGTCTTCTCGATGCGCGTTGTTCGATGAGTGGGCTTTCCCCGCCGAACAACATCCACGGCGCCTCGACGCGATCCTTCGACGGACTGGTAAAGGCCCTTGGCATGACGGGCGTATCCGAGAGCCGCTTGCGCAGGCTATCCCGGCAGCGGAATTCCGCCGACCGACTCTCGACATGACGGAGCTGAGTCGGTCACACGCCCCGTGATCGGTCATGCCCATGGAATAGTGCTTCGGCCGCGCGCCATGGCGGCGGTTTGCGCTTGAAGCCGCTGCGCCGAGAAGGTAACCAGAATTTTGTCGCGGGTGTAGCTCAATGGCAGAGCGAGAGCTTCCCAAGCTCCAGACGAGGGTTCGATTCCCTTCACCCGCTCCACTCCCTCACTGCACGTCCGGTCGTGTGCGTGCGCGTCTGCCGAGGGCCGGTGAGACCGCGTGTCTGAAAGCGGCCTTGCGGATGATGTCTCGCGGAAAAACCAAAGCGCCCCGGATCGGCGGTGCAGCGATGGCGGCGAGGCGGCGCCAACCATCGCCGCCCGCGCCACGCTCAGGAGAGGCTGCGTCAGCTCCCGGCCGAGGCGGGCGGAATCGCCGGACCGCCTCCGGATAATCCATACATGATCGGAGAGGTGATTTGGGTGTGACGCCCGGAGACCGGTGTTCGGCCTCCGGCGCCGCCCGCCTCACGCGACGGGAAAGGTCGCGATCGTGTCCTTCAGCGCCTTGACCGGCTTGAACTGCGGCACCGTGGTCGCCGCCTTCTCGATCGGGGCGCCGGTGGCGGGGTTGCGCATGGTGCGC
>CAZOZE010000258.1:0-21496 GCA_964584215.1 uncultured Rhodobacterales bacterium | reverse complement strand
GCGATGGTCTCGAGTTCGACCGCCAGCCACATCGCCTTGTCGAGACTGGCGCCGGTGGCGATCATGCCGTGGTTGGCCAGCAGACAGCCGGTGCGCCCCTCCAGCGCCGCGATGGCGTGGCGTGACAGCGCCTCGGTGCCGTAGGTGGCGTAGTCGGCGCAGCGGATGTCCATGCCGCCGAACGCCGCCATCATGTAGTGGCAGGCCGGGATCGGCTTGCGTGCGATGGCGAGCACGGTGGCGTAGGTCGAGTGGGTGTGCACCACGGCGCCGACCTCGGGCCGGGTGCGCAGGATGTCGAGGTGAAAGCGCCACTCGGTCGAGGGCTTGAGCGGCCCCTCCCAGGCGCCATAATCGCCGTCGATCGGCATCGAGGCGATCATTTCCGGCTCCATCGCGTCGTAGGGCGTCGCCGAGGGCGAGATCAGCATCCGGTCGCCATAGCGCGCCGAGATATTGCCCGAGGTGCCCTGGTTCAGCCCGGAGGCGTTCATCCAGCGGCATTTCTCGATGATCTGCTCGCGCAGGGCGCGTTCTTCTTTCTTCATCGGTCTCGATCCTGTTTTCAGCACGGGTTGCGCGGCGGCGCGCCGCTGAGGTGACGGCGCACGTCCTCCGCCGCCTGCGCGGCGGCGATCTTCACGGTTTTCAGCGACGCGCCCGCGATATGCGGCGTCAGCGTCACGTTGGGCAGTTTCAGCAAATCCCAGTCCGGCGGCGCGGGCGCCACCGCGAAGGTCTTCAGCATCGCGCCACGAAGATGGCCGGAGGCGAGCGCGTCGTAAAGCGCGGCGTAGTCCACCATCGGCCCGCGCGCGGTGTTGACGAAGATCGCGCCGGGCTTCATCGTTTCAGCGCGGCGGACAGGGCGGCGGCCTTGGTCGGGCCGCCCGCCGCGGCCCAGACCTCGCGCCCCTTCAACGCGAAAAGATCCGGCGCCATCACGCGGTCGTCGCAGGGCGTGGACATCAGCGCGCCGGAGGCGTCGAGAAACTTCCCCAGCACCTCGGCCCGCGCGCCGCGCGCAGCGAGGTCTCGGCGTCGACCACGTTGGCGCGCGCGATGCCGCCCTCCATGTCCACGGCGCCGATCCCCAGAATGCAGACCGTCGCCGCGTCGATGGTGCGCATGATCTCCGCCAGCCCCGGCTGCGCCAGCAGCACCTGCTTGTCGGCGAGGGAGTTGGCGAACATCGGCGCAGGCATCAGGAACGCCTCCGCGCCGGTCTTTTTCGCCAGTTTCTGGATCACGTCATAAGGGGTGGCGGCGAACCGGCGGGTCAGCCCGCCGAGCATCGAGACGAACTGCACGCCGGGCGCCGCGCAGGCGGGCAGCGCCTCCACCATCGCCGCCATGGTCGAGCCGTGGCCGACGCCGATCGCGCGATGCGCCCCGCGCTCGAGGATCGCCAGCAACAGCGTCGCCCCCGCCAGCCCCAGCGCGCGCAGCGGCATCGGGCCGGTCTCGCCGAGGTCAGACGCCACGGTGCAGGCCTTCAGGCCGAACCGCGCGGTCAGACGCTTCTCAAGCGCGATGCAGCCCGCCACCGAGGCGTCCACGAACACGCGCATCAGCCCGTTCTTCGCGGCGCGGGCGATCATGCGGTGGGCGCGGGTGACCGGGATGCCGAACCGTTCGGCGATGGCGCTCTGGGTCATGCCGCCCGCGTAATGCGGCCACGCTGCGCGCGTCGCGATGTCGGCGTCGTCCATCGGCTCATGGCGCAGAGCGGCAGGCTTTCGCACCGGCGGCCGCTCCCTGTCGTGTCACCCGCGCGCATCGGGTGTGTGAATTTTTATTTGTTGCAAGAACTATTTTTCACGCGCTCGCGCTTGTCGCTCGTTTTCTCCGGGCGCGCGCCGGCGCCGGCCTGCGCCGCTAACGGCCCGCCTTCGGAGTCCGGGGCGGCGCGGCGATGTCGAGCGCCTTGCGCAGCGCGGTGGGGGCGGCGCGGCGCGCCTGCTCCAGCGGGATGAAGCGGCCGCGCAGCGGTTGCGCGCCGGGCGGCGCCTCGGCCGCCAGCACCCGCAGCGACAGGGTGAAATGGGTGAAGACATGGCGCGCCTCGGCGCCCGCGTCGCGCCAGTCGGCGGCCAGCGGCGCGGCGGCGGCCAGCGCGGCGGCGTCCGGCCCGGCTTCGGTCCAGTCGGTGCAGGGCGGGCCGGACATGCCGCCCAGCAGGCCCGCGTCGGGGCGCGTCTCCACCAGCACCACGCCGTCGGCGCGCAGCGCCACGAAAGCCGCGCCGCGCCGGTGCGGCTTGGCGGGCTTCGGGCGCTTGCGCGGCAGCGTCTCGGGCGCGCCGCCCGCGCGCGCGGCGCAGGCGTCGCGCCACGGGCACAGCGCGCAGGCGGGCTGCTTCGGCGTGCACAGCGTGGCGCCGAGGTCCATCATGGCCTGCGCGAAATCGCCGGGGCGCGCGGCGGGCGTCAGCCGCGCGGCATGGGCGCGGATCGCGGGCTTGGCCTCGGGCAGCGGCGTCTCGATGGCGAAAAGCCGCGCGACCACCCGCTCCACATTGCCGTCCACCACCACCGCGCGGCGGTCGAAGGCGATCGCGGCCATTGCGGCGGCGGTGTAGGGGCCGAGCCCGGGCAGAGCGCGCAGGGCGTCCTCCGTGTCGGGAAACGCCCCCAGCGCCGCCACCGCCTGCGCGCAGGCGTGCAGATTGCGGGCGCGGGCGTAGTATCCAAGCCCCGCCCATTCCCCCAGCACATCCTCGCGCGCCGCCGCCGCCAGCGCCTGAACGGTCGGCCAGCGCGCGATGAAGCGGGCGAAGTATGGGCCCACGGTCGCGACCGTGGTCTGTTGCAGCATCACTTCCGACAGCCAGACATGATAGGGGTCGGGCCGCGCGCCCGCCGCGCGGTCGGCGGGCGGCGTGCGCCACGGCAGCCGCCGCGCGGCGCGGTCGTACCAGGCCAGCAGCGCGGCGGGGTCGGGGCCGGTCATGCGGACCCTGCGCGCGCACGCTCGACGCCGACGCGCGGCGCGGGCAGGATGGCGGGCGATGGACAAGGATTCTGCATCATGAGCGCGCAGCATGGCGCTCCCGGCCCCGGCGGCAAGCGCCGTATGCGCGGATTCGCCCGCGTCAGCGTGATCGCAGCGCCGCTGACCCGCGCCGCAGGCGCGCCGCGCGGCTTCGCCGAGCACCGCCTGCTCACCGACTGGCCCAGCGTGGCGGGCGCGGAGTTCGCGCAAAGCTGCCGTCCGGTGAAGGTGGGCTATCGCGGCAAGGACGCAGGGCTGGGCGCGACGCTGGTGCTGGAGGCCGACGGCGCCCGCGCGACCGAGGTGGCGCACATGGCGCCGCAGATCATCGAGCGGGTGAATCAGGTCTATGGCTACCGCGCCATATCGCGCATCCGCGTGGTGCAGATCGCGGGCGGCGCGGGCGGGTTCGCCGGGGCGCAGGCGGCGTTCGACGACCCGCCGCCGCTCGACATGCCCGCCTCACCCGATATATCCGGGGTTCAGGACGACGGTCTGCGCGCCGCTCTGGCGCGGCTGGAGGCCAACATCCGCCGCAAAGCGGCCCGGGCCGCACGCATGAGGAGCTGACGCCGATGCACTTCACCGCCCCCAGCCGCCGCGCCTTTCTGGCGCTGACGTTCGCCGCGCTGGCCGCGCCCGCGACCGCCAGCGAAGACGATCTCGCCGCGAGGGGCTACGCCGTCGGCGACATGGCGCTCGGCGATGTCGCTGCGCCGGTCACGGTGATCGAATACGCCTCGCTGACCTGCCCGCACTGCGCCACGTTTCACAAGGAAACCTGGCCAAGCATCAAGCAGGAATACGTCGATACCGGCAAGGTGCGCTTCATCTTTCGCGACGTCTATTTCGATCAATACGGGCTGTGGGCGTCGATGATCGCGCGTTGCGGCGGCGAGGGGCCGTTTTTCGGCTATCTGACGCAACTGTTCGGCAGACAGCGGGAATGGGCGCGCAGCGACGACATCGTGGGCGAGCTTCAGCGCATCGGGCGGCTGGGCGGCCTGCCTGCGGAGCGGATGCAGGCATGTCTCACCGACGAGGCGCTGCTCAACCGGCTGGTGGCCGATTTTCAGACCAACGCCACCGCCGACGGCGTGACCTCGACGCCGACCTTCATCATCAACGGCGAAAAGGCGACCGGCGCCATGAGCGTGGCGGCGTTCTCGGCGCTGATCGACAAGCACCTCTGAGCGGCGCAACATCTGGGGGCGCCCGCGCCCCCGCCCGCCACATCTGCGCGCGCGGCGTTGACAGCGCGCGCGCCGCCTTGCACCTTGCGGTTGAACAGGGCGAGGACTGCGCCGCGTGAGGTTCGTCAGGCTGAGGCTTCAGGGTTTCAAGAGCTTCGTGGACGCCACGGAGATTCCCATCGCGTCCGGGCTGACCGGGGTGGTGGGGCCGAACGGCTGCGGCAAGTCCAACCTGCTCGAGGCGATTCGCTGGGTGATGGGCGAAAGTTCCGCCAAGGCGATGCGCGGAACGGGCATGGAGGACGTGATCTTCGCGGGCGCCGCCAGTCGCCCGGCGCGCGCCTACGCCGAAGTGGCGCTGACGCTTGACAATTCCGCCCGCCGCGCGCCGGTCGGCTTCAACGACGCCGACCAGATCGAGGTGGCGCGCCGGATCGCGCGCGACGCAGGCTCTGCCTACCGGCTGAACGGGCGCGAGGTGCGCGCGCGCGACGTGCGGATGCTGTTCGCCGACGCCGCCACCGGCGCGCACTCGCCCGCGCTGGTGCGGCAGGGGCGGATCTCGGAGCTGGTGAACGCGAAACCGGTCGCGCGGCGGGCGATTCTGGAGGAGGCGGCGGGCGTCTCGGGCCTGCACCAGCGCCGCCACGAGGCGGAGCTGAAGCTCGACGCCGCCGCACGCAACCTCGCCCATGTCGATGAGGTGCTCGACGCGCTGCAGGCGCGGCTGGCGCAGCTGGCGCGGCAGGCGCGCGAGGCGCAGCGCTATCGCGCCGTGGCCGAGGCGCTGCGCCGCGCGGAGCTGGCGCTGCTGGCGGCGCGCTGGCGCGAGGCGGACGCGGCGCGCGCCGCCGCCGACGCCGCGCTGACCGACTCGGCGCGCGCGGCGGGCGTGGCGCAGGCCGAAGCCGCAGCGGCCGGTCGTGCGCGGGCCGCGGCCGAGGCGGCGGCCCCGCCGCTGCGCGAGGAGGCCGCCGTCGCCGCCGCCGTGGCTCAGCGGCTGACGCTGGAGCGCGAACAGCTCGACGCCCGCGCGGCGCAGGCGGCGGAGGCGGTGCGCGCGACGGCGCAGCGCGTCGCCCAGCTTGAAGCCGACGCCGAACGCGAGGGTCAGCTCAACGCCGACGCCGCCGACAGCCTGTCCCGGCTCGACGCCGAGATCGCCGAGATCGCCCGCGCCCGCGAAGGCCACGACGCGAGCCTCGCAAGCGCCGCCGAGACTGCGCGCGCGGCGGCGGCGCGGCTGGCGGAGCGCGAGACGGCGCTGGAGAACGCCGCGGCTGACGCGGCGCGGATCGCCGCGCAGCGCGCGGCGGCGGAAAAGCGCGCCGCCGAGACGCGGGCGGCGCATGAGCGCGCCGCGCGCGCCGCCGCCGAAGCGGTCGCTGCGGTTGACGCGCTGGCGGCGCAGATGGGCGGGCTTGGCGACGCCGCCGCAGCGGCGCGCGCCCGCAGCGATGCGGCGCGCGCGGCGGCGACGCAGGCCGACGCCGCCTGCGCAGCGGCCGAGGCGGCGCGGGCGCAGGCGCAATCGGCGGAGGCGGCCGCGCGCGGCGCGGCGTCGGAGGCGGGCGGCGAGGCGGCGGCGCTGCGCGCCGAGGTCGCCGGCGTCGAGAAGCTGCTGGCGCGCGCGGCGGGATCGGGCGCGCAGGTGCTGGAGCAGGTGCGCGCCGCGCCGGGCTATGAGGCGGCGCTGGGCGCCGCGCTGGGCGACGATCTGGCGCAGCCGCCCGCTGCGGGCGACGGCGGCGGCTGGGCTGCGCTTGCGCCTTACGACGAGGCCGCCGCGCCGCTCGGCGGCGCCGAATCGCTCGATCCCCATGTGACGGCGCCGCCGCTTCTGGCGCGGCGCCTGGCGCGGGTGGCGCTGACGACGCGCGCGGCGGGCGATGCGCTGCACGCCACGCTGGCGCCAGGCTGGCGGCTGGTGAGCCTTGAGGGCGATCTGTGGCGCTGGGACGGCCTGCGCCTGCGCGCGGGCGCGGCGCCCAGCGCGGCGGCGGCGCGGCTGGCGCAGAAGAACCGGCTCGACGACTTGCGCGCCGCGCTGACCGGCGCCGAATCGCGCGCGCAGACCGCGACGGCGGCGCACGCGGCCGCCCGCGCCGGGCTTGCGAACGCGGCGGAGGCCGACGCCGCCGCCCGCGCCGCCCGCCGCCGCGCCGATGAGGAGGCCGCCGCCAGCGCCCGCGCCGCCGATCAGGCCGACGCCGCGCTGGCGCTGGCCGGGGGGCGGCTGGAGACGCTGGAGGCGGTGCGCGCCGCCAAAGCCGAGGACGCGGCGCTGGCCGACGAGGCGGCGCAGTCGGCGCAGGCGGCGCAGGCGGCGACCGGCGATCCGGCGGCGGCCAAGACGCAGGCCGAGGCGCTGCGCCGCGAGGTGGAGAGCGCGCGCGCCGAGATGCTGGCCGCGCGCGCGGCGGTGGAGGAGCTGCGCCGCCGCGACGCGGCGCGCGAGCGGCGGCAGGGCGCGGCGCGCAAGGAGCGCGAGGGCTGGGCCGCGCGGCTCTCCAGCGCCGAAAAGCGCGCGGGCGAGCTTGCGCAGCGGCTGACGCGCGCCCGCGCCGAGGCCGAAGCCGCCGCCGCCGAACCCGCCGCCGCCGCCGCCGCGCTGGCGCGGCTGGGCGAAGCGCAGGCCGCCGCCGCCGCCCGGCGCGCGGCGGCGGATGACGCGCTGGCGGCGGGCGAGGCGCGGCTGCGCGCGGCCGAGGCAGCCGAGCGCGCCGCCGAGCGCGCGGCGTCGGAGGCGCGCGAGGCCCGCGCCCGGCGCGAGGCGCTGCTGGAGGCGGAGGCCGCGCGCGCGGCGGAGGCCGAGGCGCGGCTGGCCGAGGCTTTCCCCGAAGGCGCGGCGGCGGCGCTGGCGCTGCTGGGCGCCGACGCGATCCCCGCGCCGGAGGCGGCGGAGGTCGATGTCGCCCGGCTGCGGCGCCAGCGCGAGGCGCTGGGCGCGGTCAACCTGCGCGCCGAACAGGATGCGGCGGAGGTCGAGGCCGAGCGCGCGCAGCTTGCGGGTGAAAAGGACGACCTCGAGGCCGCCATCGCCCGCCTGCGCCATGGCGTCGCGGAGCTCAATCGCGAGGGGCGCGCGCGGCTGCTGGCGGCTTTCGACGCGGTGAACGCCACCTTCCGCGAGCTGTTCACCCATCTGTTCAACGGCGGCGAGGCGCAGCTTGCGCTGGTGGAGAGCGACGATCCGCTGGAGGCGGGGCTGGAGATCATGGCGATGCCGCCGGGCAAGAAACTCGCCGCGCTGTCGCTGTTGTCGGGCGGCGAGCAGACGCTGACCGCGCTGGCGCTGATCTTCGCGGTGTTTCTGGTCAATCCCTCGCCGATCTGCGTGCTGGACGAGGTGGACGCGCCGCTCGACGACGCCAACGTGGGCCGGTTCTGCGACCTGCTCGACGAGATGACCCGCCGCACCGACACGCGATTCCTCGTCATCACTCACCATGCGGTGACGATGAGCCGGATGGACCGGCTGTTCGGCGTGACCATGGCGGAACCGGGCGTCAGCCAGCTTGTTTCGGTCGATCTGGCGCTGGCGGCGGAGATGGCGGGCTGAGGCGGAACCGTCGAACGCGGACGGGTTTTTGCGCGCTTGACGCACTGCGGCGCCCTCCGTAAGTTGCGCCGACTTTCGACGGGGCCGACGCAGCGCCGATGGGGATGACGCATGGTCGCCGATACTGAAAAGGATCGGCTGGTCGCGCTGGAGGCCGACATCGCCGCGCTGCGCGACGCGCGCAAACCAAAGCGCAGCGCGGGCGCCGACAAGTTCAACGCCGCCTCGCTTGCGTGGCGGATGGTGACGGAGCTGGTGGTCGGCGTCCTGCTCGGGGCGGCGATCGGGTGGGGGATAGACAGCGTGACAGGCGCGCTGCCGCTGTTTCTCATCCTGTTCACGCTGTTCGGCTTCGCGGCCGGGGTGCGCGTGATGATCCGCTCCGGCGACGAGGTGACGCGCCGCGGCGCGGGTGACGCCGCCGGTGGCGGCGAGGGAACAAACGCCGCAAGCGGCGACAGGACGAGGGGCTGAGAACGTGGCGGGCGCTCCCGGCGAAATGCATATCGACCCGATGAGCCAGTTTCTGGTCAAACCGCTGTTCGGCGGCGAGATCGGACTGTTCTCGATCACCAACTCGACCCTGTGGATGGCCATCGTGGTCGCGGCGATCTCGCTGCTGCTGCTGGGCGCGACGCCGGGCCGCAACCATGTGCCGTCGCGGCTGCAATCGGTCGGCGAGATGATCTATGGCTTCGTGCGCCAGATGGTCACCGACATCGCGGGCGAGGAGGGGATGAAGTATTTCCCCTACATCTTCACCCTGTTCCTGTTCGTGCTGTTCTCCAACATGATCGGGATGGTGCCCTACGCCTTCACCGTCACCAGCCACATCGCGGTGACCGGTTTTCTGGCGCTGGCGGTCTTCATCACGGTGACCACGATCGGTTTCGTCAAGCACGGGACGCATTTCCTTGGCTTCTTCTGGCCCCAGGACGCGCCGCCCGCGCTGCGGCCGGTGCTGATGATCATCGAGCTGATCTCGTATTTCGTCCGCCCCGTCAGCCACTCGATCCGTCTCGGCGCCAACATGCTGGCGGGCCACGCGGTGCTGAAGGTGTTCGCGGGGTTCGTCGGCGTGCTGGGCGTGTTCGGGGTGATCCCGGTCGCGGCCATGGTCGGGCTGACCGCGTTCGAATTTCTTGTCGCCGGCATCCAGGCTTATGTCTTCGCGATCCTCACCGTGGTCTATCTCAACGACGCGCTGCACATGCACTGATCCGCATGGCGCGGCGCGGGATCGCGCCCGTCTCTCCCACCCTTCGATCCAGTCTTCCCAAGGAGCATCTCATGGAACTCGCAGCAGCAGCCGCCCTCGGCAAGTACATCGGCGCCGGTCTGGCCTGCCTCGCGATGGCGGGCGCCGGCATCGGCGTCGGCCATGTCGCCGGCAACTTCCTGTCCGGCGCCCTGCGCAACCCCGCCGCCGCCAAGGAGCAGACCGCCACGCTGTTCATCGGCATGGCGTTCGCCGAGGCGCTCGGCATCTTCGGCCTCGTCGTCGCGATGCTGCTGCTGTTCGCGGTCTGACATCTTCCGACCGGTGCGCCGCCGCGTGAGAACGCGGCGGCATTGCCGCGTGACGACCGCGCGGCGTTCAGGGTTCCGTGGAGAACGTCATGGCTGAACCAGCCCACGGCGGCGAGGCCGCTTCCATCGGCATGCCGCAGCTCGACTTCGCGACATTCCCCAGCCAGATATTCTGGCTGATCGTCGCGCTGGTGACGCTGTATTTCGTGCTCAGCCGCATCGCGCTGCCGCGCATCGCCTCGGCGATCGAGGAACGGCACGACGCCATCGAGGACGATCTGGATCGCGCAGCCGAGTTCCGCCGCCGCGCGCTGCAGGCCGAGAAGGATTACGACGCCGCGCTGGCCGCCGCCAAGGCGAAGGCGCAGGAGATCGCCGCCGCCGCCAGGGCGGAGGTGCAGAAGGAGCTCGACGCCGCCATCGCCAAGGCCGACGCCGAGATCGCCGCGCGCGCCGCCGAATCGGAAAAGCGGATCGGCGAAATTCGCGAGAGCGCGCTCGCCAATGTCGAAGCCGTGGCGCAGGACGCCGCCGCCGCGCTGGTCGAGGCGTTCACGCCGGGCGCCGCCGCGTCGGGGGCGGTGCGCGACGCCGTCGCCGCGCGTTTGCAGCAGTAGGAGGCGGGGATGGCGTTTCTTTACGACACCTACATCGTCGTCGCGATCAGCTTCGTTCTGTTCTTCGCGATCCTGTGGCGTTACAACGTTCACGGCTTCATTCTGGGCGCGCTCGACGCGCGCGCGGCGCGCATCCGTTCCGAGCTTGAGGACGCCAAGCGCCTGCGTGAGGAGGCGCAGACTCTGCTCGCCGGGTTCGAGCGGCGGCACAAGGAGGTCGAGGGCCTCGCCGCCGACATCGTGGCCCGCGCGAAGCAGGACGCCGTCGTCGCCTCCGAGGAAGCGAAGAAGGAGCTTGCGCGCGCCATCGACCGCCGTCTGCGCGCCGCGGCCGACCAGATCGCCGCCGCCGAGAACGCGGCGATGCGCGACGTGAAGAACCGCGCGGTCGCGGTCGCCGTGGCCGCGGCGACCGACGTGATCCGGGCCTCGCTGACGCCGGACGCCGCCAGCGCGCGCATCGACGCCGCCATCGCCGAGGTTGGCGCGCGCCTCAACTGAGGCGCGCCCGTCAGGCGGCGCTGCGCTGCGCCGCCGCGCCGCGATCCGCTTTGGCCAGCGCGTCGGCCAGCGCCTGCGCGATCGGCTGACCGGTCTGGTCCTCGACGAACAGCCACTGTCCCGACGGGTTGATCTCCAGAAAGACATGCGCGCCGTCGGGCGTGCGGCGCAGGTCGATCGCGCCATAGACTAGACCGAGCCGCGCCATCAGGCGGCGCAGGCCGGTCTCGACCGGGGCGGGCAGGGCGCAGGGCTCGATCCGCGCGCCGGCCATGTCCATGCGGAAGTCCACCGCATAGGCGCCCTCGCGGCTGCGGATCGCGGCGGGGAAGATGCGGTCGCCGACCACCGTCACGCGCAGGTCGGCGTCGGCGGGGACGTATTCCTGAAAGATCACCGGCGCGTGGCGCACGAGGTCGATCCGGTCCAGTTCGCCGGGCTTGAGCAGCCGCGTCTCGCGCCAGGCGTCCTCGCTGCCCTGAAACGCCTTGTAGATCGTGCGCCCGTCGCCCATCGCCCCGGCGAAGGCGCGCGCGCGGGCGGGGTCGTTGGTGATCAGCGTGCGCGGGATGGCGAGGCCGCAGGCGCGCGCCACATCGAGTTGCCACACCTTGCGCGCGGCGGCGTCGTCGCGGGCGGGGTCGTTGATCCATGTCGCGTCGAGGCTGCGCCACAGCCCCTCGATGGCCTCGTGGCATTCGTGGACCACGAAGTTGTGGGCGGCGGGGTCGGTGATCGCGGGATCGACGCCATAGGGCTGCGGCCTGCGCCACCATACCGCGCGCACCGCGCGCAGATCGTGGCGCTCGCCGTCCAGAGACAGGGTGCGCGCGTCGTCGTCGCCGCCGAAACCGAGGCTGAGCGCGGCGTCGCGGGGAAAGGCGCGCAGGTCGATCACCTGCGCCTCGGCGCCGTCGCGCGTCAGCGCGGCGAGCACGGCCTGAGCGTGAACGTCCTCATGGCCGGAGATGATGAAGATCATGGGGTGCTCCTGTGGCGGATCGGGCGGGCGAAAGGGCGGCCCCGGCGCCGGGCCGGGGCTGCGTAGTCGTTTGGGGCGCGCGTCGCGGGATGGGCGCTATTGGCCCATCATCTCGCTGTATTCCGCCGCCAGCGCCTCATGCTCCGCCTGCATCTGCGCCAGTTGCTCGCTCAGCACCTCCATGGCGATCTCCAGCCGGGCCAGCGCCTCCTCATAGGCCTCGGCTTCGGTCTCGGCCTCCGCAGCCTCGCCGCCTGCGCCCGGCGCGTGATGCGGCGTGGCCAGCACGAAGGGCTGCACGCCGCGCGCCAGCACGCCCGGGTTGATCGCGGGGTTGATCACCGCGCCGCCTGCGGGGTCGAACTGCGCATCCAGCCCCGGCGTCTTGCGGTCGGAGAACTGCTTGTCGAGCGCGCCCGCCTTGCGGTCGTCGAGCGCCTTGTTCGCCGTGCCGCGCCTGTCGGCCAGCGGCGAGGTGCGGAAATCGCGGCTGGCCAGGGTGAAGCGGTCGGCGAGCACCGAGGTCGGCCGGTCGGCCAGCACCGAGGTCGGCCGGTCGCGCAGCACCGTCGTCAGGCGGTCGGCGGCCGGCGTCGTGAGCCGGTCGCGCACGGTGCTGGTCAAACGGTCGGGCACGATGGCGGTCGCGATGGCGTCGAGCGCCGGGTTGGTGTGCTTGGGCAGGCCCTGAAGCGTGGGGCTGACCTCCAGCAGCCGCCCGACGCGCACGCCGAAGTTCGAGCCGGTCATCGCCGCGTTGCAGCCGCCGTTGGTGTGCACGCCGACCAGACAGCCGTCGAGCGCGCGCAGAATCCCCGAGCCGGAGCTGCCGCCCAGCGTGTCGATGTTGTTGTAGCGGATGCGGTCGCCGTCGAAGCTGGTCAGCGGCCCGGCCTCGATGCGCTTGGGGGCGCCCGCCGGATGCTGGATCAGGCACAGCATGTCGCCCACATTGGCGTCGATCGAGGCCAGCCGGGTGACGCCCCAGGTCTGGCCGGGCGCGCCCGCCAGCCGCGCGATGGCGAAGTCCAGCCCGCCGAGGCGGTATTCCACCAGCTCGACCACCGCCACCGAGACCGGCGTCTTGAGCACGCCCGCCGCGTTGCGCTGATGGTCGAACTCCACGCTCATGTTGGTGGCGATTTCTTCGGGCGGAATGATGTTGGTGGTGCCGTTGACGCGCGGGCGGTTCCAGCCGCCGCCGGTCTGGTCGAAGCAGTGGCCGGCGGTGAGGAACAGATCGTCCGCGATCAGCGTCCCGGTGCACCAGCGCACGCCGGCCACGTTGCCGGGGTTGCTGTAGATCGAGCCGAGATTGCTGTTCCAGCGCAGCACGCCCACCGGGCGCTGGTGGGTGTTCACGAACGCCTGCGTGACGCCCAGCGTCCCGTCGTACATCTCGACGTCCTGGCTGTCGTCGGTGACGCCGCAGATCGATTCATAGACCTCGTGAAAGTCGATCTCGCCTGCGACGGCGCGCTCGAACTTGCCTTCCTTGGCGAGGCCGGGAACTTTCGAGAGATCCGGCACGAAGATCGGATCGTTGGGGTTTTCCTGCTGCGGATCGGCGGCTTCGTGGCGGCGTTTCTTGTCGGCCATGGCGTCCTCCCTTGGCACAGGACGCGCAGTTTCGCGTGTCCTTTCGACATCATACCAGCTTACGTTGCGTCAAGCGAACGTGAGCGGCGCGTGAGCCGACGCGGACGCTTTCGCCGCGCCGCCGCCGCCGCTATGACGGCGCGATGGATTTGTCAGTCGAGAATCTGGCCTGCGCGCGCGCGGGGCGCCGCGTGTTCGCGGGCGTGGGCTTCACCGTGCGCGCGGGCGAGGCGGCGCTGCTGACCGGGCCGAACGGCGCGGGCAAGTCGAGCCTGCTGCGGGTGCTGGCCGGGCTGATCCCGCCACAGACGGGGGCGGCGCGGCTGGGCGCGGTGTCTCTGGCGCAGGATCGCGAGGGGTTTCAGCAGCTTGTCGCCTACGCCGGGCATCTGGACGCGGTGAAGCCGCAACTGAGCGTCATCGACAACCTCGACCTTTGGGCGCGGCTTCATGGCGGCGGCGCCGTGGCGGCGGCGCTGGAGACCTTTGGCCTGAGCCGCATCGCCGACCTGCCCGCCGTCTATTGCTCGGCGGGGCAGAAGCGGCGGCTGGGGCTGGCGCGGCTGATGGTGGCGGGGCGGCCGCTGTGGCTGCTGGATGAGCCGACGGTGTCGCTGGACGTCGCCTCGGTCGCGGTGTTCGCCGATGTGGTGCGCGCGCATCTGGCCGGCGGCGGGCTGGCCATCGCCGCCACCCACGCTCCGCTGGGGCTGGAGGGCGGGCCGCGCATCGAGATGGCGCCGCCGCAGGCCGCCGCGCCCGCCGCAGACGACCCGTTTCTCGGCGAGGCGTGGTCATGAAGGGCGCGCTGGCGCTCCTGCGGCGCGATGTCGCGCTGGCTTTGCGCATCGGCGGCGGCGGCGCGATGGGGGTGGCGTTCTTCCTGCTGGTGGCGACGCTGACGCCGCTGGGCGTGGGGCAGGACGCCGGGGTTCTGGGCCGGATCGCAGGCGGCGTGATCTGGGTGTCGGCGCTGCTGGCGTGCCTGTTGTCGCTCGACCGGCTGTTCCAAGCGGATTTCGAGGACGGCTCGCTGGATCTGCTGGCGCTGTCGCCGCTGCCGCTGGAGGCGGTGGTCGCGCTCAAGGCCTGCGCGCACTGGATCACCACCGGTCTGCCGCTGATCGCCGCCGCGCCGGTGCTGGCGATCACGCTGAACCTGCCGGGGCCGGCTTTCTGGCCGCTGATGGCGGCGCTGGCGGCGGGCACGCCAGGACTGAGCCTGATCGGCGCGGTGGGCGCGGCGCTGACGGTCGGGGTGCGGCGCGGCGGCCTGCTGCTGTCGCTGCTGGTGCTGCCGCTGTATCTGCCTGCGCTGGTGCTGGGCGCGCGGGCGGTGGAGCGCGCCGCGGTGGGGCTGGACCCGGCGCCGCCGCTGATGCTGCTGGGGGCGGTCACGCTGCTGAGCGCGGCGCTGGGGCCGTTCGCGGCGGCTGCGGCGCTGCGCGTCAACATGCGCTGAGTCGCGCGGTTGCCGAAACCGGCGCGGATCGCTAGATCAATTCTCATGTCGATCTGGCGATACGCGAACCCCGCCGAGTTCATGCGTCTGTCGGGCGCGATCCTGCCGTGGGCGGCGGGTCTTGCCGCGCTGCTGATCGTCGGCGGCGCGACATGGGGGCTGTTCTTCACGCCCGCCGATTATCAGCAGGGCGAGACGGTGCGCATCATGTATGTGCACGTTCCCGCCTCGATGATGGCGATCAACATCTACTTCATCATGGCGGTCGCCTCGGTGGTCGGGCTGGTGCGGCGCCACCACGTGTCGTTTCTGGTCGCCAAGGCCGCCGCGCCCATCGGCGCCGGGCTGACGCTGGCGGCGATCCTGACCGGCGCGATCTGGGGGCAGCCGACCTGGGGAACCTGGTGGGTCTGGGACCCCAAGCTGACCTCGATCCTGATCATGCTGTTCTTCTACCTCGGGTATATCGGCCTCTGGGCGGCGATCGACGACCCCGACAAGGCGGCGGACCTGTCGGCGGTGCTGTGCCTGACCGGCGTGGTGTTCGCCTTCATGTCGCGCTACGCGGTCGAGATTTTCGGTGACCAGACGCTGCACCAGCCCGCGACGCTGTCGATGGACGCCGAGACCAACGTGGCGCCGGTGTTCTTCTGGCCGCTGATCGCGACCATCGCGGGCTATTACGCCTTCTTCATCGCGCTGGTGCTGTTGCGCGCGCGCACCGAGATCCGCCTGCGCCGCGCCCGCGCGCTGCGCATGGCGCGCGCGGCGCAGGAGGCCGCCTGATGCTGGAGGAAGGCGCGCACTGGGGTTATGTGATCGCGGCCTACGCGGTGACGGTGGTGGTGCTGGGGGCGCTGGCGGCGTTCAGCGCGCTTGCGTCGCGCCGCGCCCGGCGCGAGCTCGAGGCGCTGGAGCCGCGCCGCTATGGCGAGGAGCGGCGATGAGCGACGCGACCGAGGGCAAGGGCGGCGGCTGGTCGCGCTTCGTCCCGCTGGCGATCTTTCTGGCGCTGGCGGCGATGCTGGCGGGCTATCTGATCGCCACTACGATGTTCGGCTATCAGCGCAACACGTTGCCCTCGACGATGATCGGCCGCCCGGCGCCGGTGATGACGCTGCCGCCGCTCAACGAGGGCCAGCCGCCGCTCGACCACGCCGCGCTGACCGCGCCGGGGGTGAAGCTGGTCAACGTCTGGGCGAGCTGGTGCGGACCGTGCCGGGTGGAGCATCCGTTCCTGATGGCGCTGAAGGCGCGCGGCGTCACGGTGCACGGCGTCAACTATCGCGACGAACCCGCCAACGCACGGCGCTTTCTGGGCGACCTCGGCGACCCCTATGCGCTGATCGGCGTGGACAAGACCGGGCGCGCGGGGGTTGAATGGGGCGTCTATGGCGTGCCGGAGACCTTCGTCATCAACAGCGCGGGCGAGATCGTCTACAAGCACGTCGGCCCGATCCAGAACGACGATCTGGAGAAAAAGATCCTCCCCGCCATCGCCGCCGCCGGGGGCTGAGTCGCACACCCGCGTTGCCCCCGGCGCCGTCGGATTGTATGGCGTCTGGTGAAGCCGCCGTTGCGGCGGGACGCTGCGCGTGCAGCGACGAGGGGGGCGCCGTCATGTCCGCAACCATCTGGATCGCCATCGGGTTTCTGGGGCAGGCGCTGTTCTCGGCGCGGTTTCTGGTGCAATGGATCGCCAGCGAGATGAAGCGCGCGAGCGTGGTGCCGCTGGCGTTCTGGTGGTTCAGCCTGGCGGGCGGCGTGACGCTGTTCGCCTATGCGGTCTGGCGCGAGGATCCGGTGTTCATCGCCGGGCAGGGGTTCGGTCTGCTGATCTATGCGCGCAACCTCGTGCTGATCCGCAAGTCCGGCAAGGCCGCCGCGCCCGCGCCGGACGGGGAGACGCTTTGATGGGCGCGCTGGCCTCCGCCCGCCGCTGGGGCGTCGTGCTCGCGGCGCTGACCGCGCTGGGCGGCGCCGCAGTGGTGGGCGTGATGGTGCGACCTTTGCTGCCGGTGGACGAGACGCGCTATCTGGCGGTGGCGTGGGAGATGTGGCGCGGCGGCGATCACCTCACGCCGCATCTGAACGGCGACGTCTATAGCCACAAGCCGCCGCTGCTGTTCTGGCTGATCAACCTCGTCTGGGCGGCGTGGGGCGAAGTATCCGGCTTGGCGGCGCGGCTGGTGGCGCCCGCGTTCGGGCTGGCTTCGGTGCTGCTGGTGTGGCGGCTGTCGCGGCTGCTCTGGCCCGAGGCGCCCGACGCGGCGGCGCTGTCGGCCTGGGTGCTGGCGACCACCGGAGTCTTCATCGTGTTCGCCTCGCTGACCACGTTCGACGCCATGCTGACGGCGGCGACGCTGCTGGCGCTGATGGCGCTGGTCTGGGCGCGGCGCGGCGGCGGCAGGGCTGCGTGGCTGGCGTTCGGCGCGGCGCTGGCGCTGGGCGTGCTCAGCAAGGGGCCGGTCATTCTGGTGCACACGCTGCCGGTGGCGCTGCTGATGCCGCTATGGGCCGAGCGCGCGACGCGGCCCGCGCCGGGGCGCTGGTATGGCGGCGTCGGCGTTGGCGTGCTGACCGGGCTGGCGCTGACCGCGTTGTGGCTGGTCCCGGCGATCCTGAACGGCGGGCCGGAGTATCGCGATCAGGTGCTGTGGGGGCAGAGCGCGGGGCGGATGGTGGACTCCTTCGCCCATCGTCAGCCGTTCTGGTTCTTTCTCGCGCTGATTCCGGCGTTCATCTGGCCATGGGGGTGGACGCCGCTGTTGCGCGCTTTCGCGCCGGGGCGGCTCTGGGCGGACGAGGGCGCGCGGTTCTGCGCGATCCAGATCGGCGCGGCGCTGGCGATCTTTTCTGCGATCAGCGGCAAGCAGCCGCATTACCTGCTGCCCGAGATCGCGCTGTGCGCCGCGCTGCTCGCCCGCCAGGCCGGCGCCCATGCGATGGCGCAGGGCTGGCGCGCGCTGGCGGTCGCGCCGGTCGCGCTGATGGCGCTGGGCGGCGCGGTGCTGGCCACGGGGCTGATCGGGCAGGCGGCGGCGCGCGGCTTCGTCATTGACATCCCCTCGGCGCTGATCGCGCTGGCGGCTGCCGGGGCGCTGGTCTTCGCCGTGCTGCGCATTCCGCGCCCCGCGCTGGCGCTGGGGCTGATCGCGCCGGGGGCGCTGGCGGTGTTCTATCTGCTGGGCGGGCCGGCGATGCGCGCGCTCTATGATCCCACGCCGCTGGCGCAGGCGATCGCGCCGTGGCAGGCGCAGGGGCTGGCGGTGGCGGGCGGGCGCTATCACGGCGAGTTCAGCTTCGCAGGCCGGCTGACCACGCGCGTCGAGCCGCTGATGACGCCCGAGGCGGTCGCCGCCTGGGCCGCCGGGCACCCGGGGGGCGCCATCGTGACGCGCATGGACCGCGCGCCGCTCGACTGGACGCCGATCTTCGAGGCGCCGTTCCGCGCCGCCGCCTACGGTGTGTTCCGCGCGCCGGACGCTGTGCCCGCCGATGCTGGGCCGGACGCTGGGCCCGCCGACGCTGGGCCAGACGCCGCTGGGCCCGCCGACGCTGGGCCGGACGCCGCTGGGCCCGCCGACGCTGGGCCGGACGCCGCTGGGCCCGCCGACGCTGCGCCCGCCGACGCTGGGCCGGACGCCGCTGGGCCGGACGCCGCGCAACCGCCTGCGCAGGTGGGCGCGCAATGACCGCTGCGCCGCCGCAGATCTCGGTCGTCGTCCCGGCGAAGGACGAGGGCGAAAGCATCGGCCCGCTGATCGACGAGATCCTCGCGGCGATGCGCGGCGCGGCGATGGCGGGCGCGGCGTTCGAGGTGATCGTGGTGGACGACGGCTCGACCGACGACACCGCATCCGAGGCGCTGGCGCGGCGCGCGGCGGGGGCGGCGGTGCGCTGCATCCGCCATGAGCGCAGCTGCGGCCAGTCCGCCGCGATCCGCTCCGGCGTGCTGGCGGCGCGCGGCGCGCTGATCGCCACGCTTGACGGCGACGGCCAGAACCCGCCGTCCGAACTGCCTGCGCTGCTGGCGCCGCTGCTGGCGGAGGGGCGCGACCCGGATTTGGGGCTGGTGCAGGGCCAGCGGCTGAAGCGCCGCGACACCGGCTGGAAGCGCTTCGGCTCCCGCTTCGCCAACGCGATCCGCGACGCGGCGCTGAAGGACGGCGTCAGCGACACCGGCTGCGGGCTGAAGGCGTTCACGCGCGACGCCTATCTGCGGCTGCCGTATTTCGATCACATCCATCGCTTCATGCCCGCGATGATGCTGCGCGAGGGCTATCGTGTGGAGACCGTCGGCGTCAGCGACCGCCCGCGCGCGGCGGGGCGGTCGAAATACGGCAATATCGACCGGCTGCTGGTGGGGATCGTCGATCTGCTGGGCGCCGCGTGGCTGCTGCGGCGCAGGCGGCGCAGCCCGGCGCGGGAGCTGGACGGCGACGCCTGAGCCCGAGCCGCGCGGACGCGGCTTGCGCGGCGGCGCGGCTGGTTCTACATCTTTGTCTGACCAAAAGCATCGGGAGAATATGCGCATGGCGATGGAAGCCGCCGAGATCGAACGCCTGATCCGCGAGGCGTTTCCCGATGCGCGGGTCGAGATCCGCGACCTCGCCGGCGACGGCGATCATTTCGCCGCCACCGTCACGGCGGAGGCGTTTCGCGGCAAGAACCGCGTGCAGCAGCACCAGATGGTCTATGCCGCCCTCAAGGGCCGCATGGGCGGCGCCTTGCACGCCCTCGCCCTGACCACCAGCGCCCCCGCCTGAATCAGCCTGAACGGAGCAGCCATGACCACCGATCCCGCCCACGCCGCCATCAAGGCCGACATCGACGCCAACGATGTGGTGCTGTTCATGAAGGGCACCAAGACCATGCCCCAGTGCGGCTTTTCCTCGCGCGTCACCCAGATCCTCACCTTCATGGGCGTCGATTTCAAGGATGTGAACGTGCTCGCCGACGCGGCGGTGCGCGACGGCATCAAGACGTTCAGCGACTGGCCGACGATCCCGCAGCTTTATGTGAAGGGCGAATTCGTCGGCGGCTGCGACATCATCACCGAGATGACGCTGTCGGGCGAAATGGACCAGCTTTTCGCCAACAAGGGCGTCGCCTTCGACAAGGAAGCCGCCGACAAGATCCGCGAAGCCAACGCCTGAGAGGCGTCAGCGGCAGCGGCGCGCGGCGTCCCGATAGCGCCGCGCGTCGGATTCGGCGCGCCGCCGGTCGGCCTCCGCCCGGCGGCGGTCGGCTTCGGCCTTGTCGGCGCGCTGACGCTGGGCGCGCGCGTCGTCGGCGGCGTCGCGCATCCGCCGCGCCGCATCGGTCGCGGCGCGCTGCGCGGTCTCCAGATCACGGCTCAACTCGGTCGCGCGGCTGCGCAGGGTGGCCAGCTCCAGCGTCAGGTTCAGCACGCGGGCGCGGGCGTCGTCGGCGTCCTGCGCGATGCGCGCGCGCAGGGCGGCGATGGTCTCGGCGTCCTGCGCCGCCTGCGCCTCCAGCGCCGCGACGCGCTCAGCGAGGCTGACTGTGGGGCTGACTGTGGGGCTGACTGTGGGGCTGACTGTGGGGCTGACTGCGGGGCCTGGCGGCGCGGCCTCCTGCGCCATCAGCGGTCCGGCGAGCAGCATCAGCGCCAGCGCGATTCTGGTCATGTCGCGACTCCCTGTCTGGCGAAAAGCCCCTGGCTGTGGGCGACGCCCGCGAAGATCAGCGCCAGCGCCACGCCCGCGCGCGGCGCGACCGTTTCCCCGAGCAGCGCCACGGCGAATATAAGCGCCCAGACCGGCACCATGAAGTTCACCAGGCTGAGAAAAGGCGGTCCGGCGCGGCTGAGGATCTGCAACAACAGCACTTGCGCCGCCGCCGTGGGCAAAAGCCCCAGCGCCGCCACCGCGCCCACCGCCCCCCAGCCGGGCGCGGGCAGGGTCCATGGCCTGTCGGCGATCAGCGCGAGCGGGACCACGATCAGCGCGGAGAGGCTGAGCGCGGCGGCGCCGAAGCTGACCGGATCGACCTTCGGCGCCTTCTTCGCGGCAAGCGAGCCGCAGGCGTAGAAGAACACCGCCACCAGACAGGCGACCTCGGCCAGAAGCTGCGGCCCGGCGCCGCCGAGGCCCTCCAGCGCCTGCGGCCCGATCAGGAGCGCCACGCCCAGCGACCCCAGCGCGAAGCCGAACAGCTTGCGCGCCGTCATCGCCTCGCCGGGCAGCAGGAAATGGCTGAGCGGCAGCACCATCAGCGGCAACAGCGCCATGAACACCGCCGCCAGCCCGGCGCCGACATGGGTTTGCGCCCAGCTCAGCAGGCTGAACGGGACAGCGCTGGTGAGCAGCGCGATGGCCAGCGCAAAGCCCCAGATGCGCGGCCCCTGCGGCCCGCGCCAGCGCGGCAGGCCCCGGCCCAGCGCATGGGCCAGCGCCGCCAGCGTCAGCGCCGCGACCGCGATGCGCCCGGCCGCGAGGCTCAGCGGGCGAAACCCCTCCAGCGCGATCTCGGTGGCGATGAAACTGGCGCCCCAGATCATGCCCAGCACGATCAGCCGCGCCCAGGCGCCGGGGTCGCGCGCGCCGGTCACGGGCGCCTCACAGCAGCCGCGCCAGCGCGCCGATCAGGCGGTCGGCGTCGGCGTTGTCGTTATAGAGATGCGGCGTGACGCGCAGCGAGCGGCCCCGCTGGCTGACGTGGACGCCTTCGGCGGCGAGCAGCGCCGGCAGACCTGCGGGCGCGCCCTCGGGCAGCGCGAGCGAGAGGTAATGCGGTCCGCGCAGGCCCTCGGGCGGCGACGACAGGCCGAGGGCGCGCGCGCGCTCGGCGATGACGGCGGTCTTTGCCGCCAGCGTGCGGGCGATGGCTTCGGGGGTCCACGCCAGCAGTTGCTCCAGCGCCGCGACCGCGGCGGGGATCAGCGCGAAGTTGGCGCGCTCGCCCATGTCGAAGCGGCGGGCGCCGGGCTGATAGGCGTCGCGATAGTCCACCAGCCGCGCGAAGTCCTCCGATCCGGCGCGCCCGATCCATGTCTCCTCCAGCGGGGCGCCGTCGCGCCAGCGCGGGGCG
>CAZOZE010000257.1:0-2870 GCA_964584215.1 uncultured Rhodobacterales bacterium | reverse complement strand
GGGCTGCTGATGGCGCCCGCCCGCGTCGCGCAGGCGGCGGCGCCGCTGGTCTTCGCGGGCGCGGTCGAGGTCTGGGGCGCGGGGGCTTTCGCGCTGTCGGCGGGGCTGTCGCTGGCGGGGCTGGCGGCGCTGATGGCGCTGAGGGCGGCGCCGCGCGCCTGATCGCAGGTCCGCGCTTGCGTCACATTGCGTTTCAACGGCGCAGGTGTAGGAAAGGGGCATGAACATGCGCGCGACATCGTCGAAGATCGCGGCGGCGCTCGCGGCCTTGCTGGCCTGCGCCGCGCCGGGGCTGGCGCAGCAGGCGGCGCCGGGGCGGATCGCGCTTGAACTGAACAAGCTGGAGCCTGCGGGTCCGGCCTGCCGGGCCTATCTCGCGCTGCGCAGCGGGCTGGCGGCGCGGCTGGAGACCCTGACGCTGGATCTGGTGCTGTTCGACGGCGACGGCGTGGTGCTGCGCCGGGTGGCGGTCGAGGCCGGGCCGCTGCGCGCGGGCAAGGTCGCCGTGCGCGCCTTCGACATGGCGGAGCTGAACTGCGCGGCGCTGGGCCGCGTGCTGCTGAACGGCGTGCTGGCGTGTCGCGACGCCGACGGCGCGCGGAAGGGCTGTCTCGATCTGATCGACGTGTCCTCGCGCGCCGCCGCGCCGCTGATCGACTGAGACCGCCGCCATGGCCGACACGCTCGCCGCGCTGCTCGACCTCGCGCGCCTCGGGGGACCGGTGGCGGCGATCCTGGGCCTGATGTCGGTGTTCAGCCTCGCGGTGATCCTGGCCAAGCTGTGGCAGTGGCGCGGCGTCGGCGACGCGCGGGCGGCGCTGGCGGCGCTGGCGCTCTACCGCGCCGGGCGCGGGCCGCAGGCGCTGGCCGCCGCGCGCGCCGCCGCGCATCCGGCGGCGCAGGCGCTCGCGGTGGCGCTGGAGGGGCGGCGGCGCGGCCTGCCCGACGTGCTGGCCCGCGCCGAGGCCGAGCGCGTCGGCGCCGAGGCGGCGGCGGCGCTGCGCGACTGGCTGCGCCCGCTGGAGGCGATCGCGACGCTGGCGCCGCTGCTGGGCCTGTTCGGCACCGTGCTGGGGATGATTTCGGCCTTCGCGCGGCTGGAGGCGGCGGGCGACCGCGTCGATCCCGCCATCCTGTCGGGCGGCATCTGGGAGGCGCTGCTGACCACCGCCATCGGGCTGGCCGTCGCCATGCCCACGGTCGCGGCGCTGAACTGGTTCGAGCGGCGGGCGGAGCGCGCGGAGTTCGCGCTCGATCACGTCCTCGCCGGGGTCTATGCCGCCGATCTGTCGGTCGCGGCGGCGCCGGGCGCCGCGCGCGCCGGATCGGCGCAGCCCGCGCCTGCGGCGCGCTGACGATGGCGGCGGGCCGCGCGGCGCGCCCCGGGCGGCGGCGGGCGCTGATCGGGCTGACGCCGCTGATCGACGTGGTGTTCATTCTGCTGATCTTCTTCATGCTGGCCTCAAGGCCGGGCGATCTGCGCGGCCTGCCGCTGGTCGCCGCGCAGGGCGGCGGCGGCGGGGTGGAGGGCGCGGTTCTGCTGGAGCTGCGCGCCGGAGGGCTGCGCCTGTCGGGCGAGGCGGTGGACGAGGCCGCGCTGGCGGCGCGTCTGACCCCTGACCGCCGCGTGCTGCTGCGGGCGGGCGCGGGCGTGACCACGCAGGCGCTGGTCGCGCTGCTCGACCGGCTGGAGGCGCTGGGCGTGCGCGACGTGACGCTGCTGGAGGCCGCGCGATGAGGCGCCCGCCGCAGCGGCGGCGCGACGGCGACGCGGGCGTTCTGCCGCTGATCAACGTGGTGTTCCTGCTGCTGATCTTTTTCATGGTCGCGGCGCGGCTGGCGCCGCCCGAGCCTTTCACGGTGGCGCCGCCGCGCTCGGCGGCTTCGGGCGCCGCGCCCGCCGACGTGGCGCGTGTCTCGGTCGCCGCCGACGGGCGGGTTGCGGTGGACGGCGCCGACACGGCGCCCGGGGCGCTTGGCGCCGCGCTGGCCGGGCGCGACGTTTGGCTCATGGCCGACGCGCAGGCCGAGGCGGCCATGGTGATCGGGCTGATCGCCCGGATGCGCGCGGGCGGCGCGGGCGCGGTGACGCTGGCGACGGTCCCGCCGGGGCGCGCGCCATGAGGCGCGTGGGCGCGCGGCATGTGCTGCTGGCGGCGGCGGCGGCGGCGGGCGCCCACGCCGCAGCGGCGGTGCTCGCGGTGCAGGGATTCGGGCCGCCCGGCGCCGCGCCGGGCGCGGGGCAGGGCGCGGACGCCGGGCTGACGGTCTCGCTGGCGGCGCCGGGCGCGGGCGCCGCGGCGGCGCTGGCGGACGCTGCGCCGGGCGACATGGCGCCGCTCGCGGCCTCAGCGCCGCCGCTCGCGGATGCGATTCCGGTCGCGCCGTCGGCGGCTAAGCCCCGCGTGGAAAACGCGGCGATTGTCGCGGCGCAGCCGCTGGCGGCGAGCGCGCCGCCTCCGGCGCTGGCGCTTCTGGCGGATGCGGGAGCGGCTCCCGTCGCGCCGCCGGCGGCTGCGCCCAGCTTGGAAAACGCGGCGATTGTCGCGGCGCAGCCGCTGGCGGCGAGCGCGCCGCCCCCGGCGCTGGCGCCTCTGGCGGATGCGGGAGCGGCTCCCGCCGCGACGGCGGCGGCTGCGCCCCGCGCGGAAAACGCGGCGATTGTCGCGGCGCAGCCGCTGGCGATGAGCGCGCCGCCCCCGGCGCTGGCGCCTCTGGCGGATGCGGGTGCGGCTCCCGCCGCGCCGTCGGCGCAGGTCGGTCCGCCTCCGGTCTCGGCGGCCCCCGCGCCGCGCCCGGAAAATCTGGCGGCGGACGCCCGGCCCGCCGCCGCCCGGTCGCCTGCGCGGGTCGCCGCCGCATCGCCCGCC
>CAZOZE010000256.1:0-18721 GCA_964584215.1 uncultured Rhodobacterales bacterium | reverse complement strand
TCGCCGGGCAGGCCGTGGCGCCAGTGATGCGGGCAGGAGACGTGCTTGACGCGGTCCACCGGCAGGTCGAAGTCGCGGTGGTTGTTGGGCAGGCCGGTCAGCGAGGCGGTGACGATGGTCACGCCGTGATAGGCCTTGCCGCGGCTGATGATCTTTTTCTTCTCGGGCCGCCCGCGCGCGTTGTTGTAATACCACGCCAGCTTGACCTGGGTCTCGTTGGCCTCCGAGCCGCCGGACTGGTAGAAAACCTTGCTCATCGGAACTGGCGCCAGTTCCTTGATCTTCTCGGCCAGTTCGATCGCCGGCTCATGGCTGCGGCCGCCGAACAGGTGGTAATAGGGCAGACGGCCCAGCTGTTCGCGCGCCGCCTCGATCAGCTCCGCGTCGCCAAAGCCAAGCCCTGCGCACCACAGGCCCGCCATGCCCTCGATATAGCGCTTGCCCTGATCGTCGCACACATAGACGCCCTGTCCGCCCTCGATGATGTGCGGGCCGACTTTGCGGTGCGCGACGGCGTTGGTGTAGGGGTGCAGCAGCGCCTCGACATCGCGGGTCTGCATGTTCGTCAGCGGTCCGCCATCCATGGCCATCGCGCGTCCTCCGGGCTGGAAAGATCGCGCCACATTGGCCGAGCCGCCGCGCCGCCGCAAGGCGGCGCGGCGACGCTGCGCAGGCGTCGCGCGGCGGTCGTCAGCGGTCGTCGTCCTCGCCGCCGATCACCGGCACGCGGATCCAGCAGTCGAGCAGGACCAGCACCGCCATCGCCCCGATCGCCGAGCTCATCAGCGCGCCGCCAGACACGATCATGTAAGCCGACGCCTCGCTGAAGCGCCCGACGATCCAGCCGGTGGTGTCCAGCCACAGCCCGGCGAACCCGGCTAGGGGCAGCACCGCCTTCCAGAAGCCGCCCAACCCGCTGAACGCCAGCAACAGCCCCAGCGCCACCAGCGTCGTGCCGATGCCGAACAGGTGGAAATGCAGCCCCTTGAGCAGCTTGCCGTCGGGCAGCCCCTGTGTGGAGGAGGCGACGACATCCTCATAAGACGTGAGCGGGATGCTGGGCATCGCCCTGGACATGGTCGAGGTGCGGCTATGGCAGTTGGTGCAGTCCTCCTTCATCACCGCCGCAACCTCCGCGTCATACAACGCGCGCGGCTTGCCCGCCGCGATCCAGCGTTCGACGATGCGGATCGACTCGTCCTCGGTGACATGCTCATACATCGAGCCCCACATCGCGCCGGTCAGCATGTTGCGGGCGTATTTGTTCTTCACCGCCTCCAGATCGACCATCGCCGTCGAGCCGGTGCTGTAGATGATCAGCAGCATCGAGGACGCGAGCGCATACAGCACGGTGAGTGAAAACAGGGAGACGGTGAGCCGTCCCCCCACAGGCAGGCACTTCAGGCGCATCGCGTCAGCCGCCGAACTTCAGCGTCAGCGCGCCTTCGTGGTAGGTGTGGTCGATCGCGGCGTTGTCGAACACCGCCACACCGAACGGATAGGTTTTCGACAGGTCGCTGAACTGCACGTCCTGCGCGGCGGCGTTGTCGCCGCCGGTCACCAGCGCGCGGCGCAGCTCCACGGTCCACTTGCCGTCCGCCCAGACCGCCGCCGAGGCGATGTCGCCGCGCGAGCCCTCGAACGGCGAGACGACGATGCCGGGCAGCACGTCGCCGGGCTTGAAGCTGTCGCTGAACGGAACCGCGTCGGCCTTGGTCAGCCAGAACGCGCCGGTCGAGCCGTCGGCCGACATGAACGCGGGGGTCTTCTTGTCCTCGGAGACGTTGTTGCTGTAGCCGCCGCCGGTCTTGCTGTCGCCGTGCCGACCCCAGCCGCCGCTCTTGGCGGCGTCGGTGTTGTGGTCGATATACTGGTCGTCGAACATGCCCACCGGCTGAGAGCGCACCGACTTCCAGTGCCACATGTCGATGGTCTGGCCCTCGGCGACGGTGAACTTGCGGCCGGGCGACTTCGCCTCGATGCCGTCGATCATGCCGCCTTCGGCCATGTGACAGGCGGCGGCGCAGCCCTTCTTGGCGAAGCCGCGGGCGTTGATGTCCCACAGCACCGCGAACTTGTCCTCGTAGAAGGTGTTCTCATGGCCGGTGTCGTCGGGGTTCTTGCGCTGCTTCCAGGCGCCGTCCTCCTGCTTGACCCAGGGGAAGCGCTCAAGGCTCTGCGTCGGATCGTCCCACTGGATCAGCATGTAGAGCGTCGCGTCGTCGTGCAGCGCGCGCAGGGTGACGGTCGATTTCATCACGCCGTCGTAGGTGTTCGACTTGTAGGGATGCTGGTCCACGGTGACCGCCGTCGGCGTCGCCGCGTCCCAGGCCGCGTCGATCATGCCGTCGATCTCCGGCGTCGCCGAGGTGCGCGCGCTGACCAGCTCCTGCGCCGAAGCGCCTGCGCCGCAAGCGAGAACGGCGGCGACCACGGTCGCGGTGAAACGGTCCAATCTCATCTTTAGGGCCTCCCTCTCATGCTCATGAGCATCGTTGTCTGCGCCGCCGCGCGATCATTGCTCGCGCGACCTGCTTACGTTATCGGGCCGCGTGGAGAACGGCATTGATCCGGCGCAAAGCGGCGGAGCACCGCCGCGCAGCGATGCAGGAGGGGCGGACATGATCGGGCGCCGCGCATGACGGGCATGGCCGCGCTGGGGATCGCCTATGTGCTGAGCCAGTTCTACCGGGTGTTTCTCGCCGTGCTCAGCCCGACGCTGAGCGCCGAGCTGGGCGTCGGCGCGGCGGCGCTGGGCTGGGCCTCGGCGGCGTGGTTCATCGCCTTTGCGCTGATGCAGATCCCGCTGGGACTGGCGCTCGACCGCATCGGGCCGCGCCGCACGGCGGGCTGGCTGATCACGCTCGCGGGCGGCGCGGGGGCCGGGCTGTTTGCAGGCGCGCAGGGCGCGGCGGGGCTGATCGCGGGCATGGCGCTGATCGGCGTCGCCTGCGCGCCGGTGCTGATGGCGTCGTTCTTCATCTTCGCGCGCAGTTTCGACGCGCGGCGCTTCGCCATGCTCGCCTCGGCGATGCTGGGGGTGGGCGCGCTCGGCAACATCGCCGCGGCGGCGCCGATGTCGGCGGCGGCCGAGGCGCTGGGCTGGCGTGCGGCGCTGATCGTGCTCGGGGCCGTCACCGTGGCTGTCGGGCTGGCGATTCTGCTGTGGCTGCGCGATCCGCCCGCGCCGGCCGAGGGCGGCGCGCAGGATGGCGGCCTGCGCGACTATCTGGCGCTGCTGGCGACGCCGCATCTTTGGCCGCTCTACCTGATGATGTTCGTCAATTACGCGCCGGTGGTGGGGATCCGCGGCCTCTGGGCGGGGCCGTATCTGGCCGACGTGTTCGCGCTGGACGCGGGCGCCATCGGGCTGGCGACGCTGTGGATGGCGCTGGCGATGGCGGCGGGGTCGTTCGCGCTGGGGCCGCTCGACCAGATCCTGCGCACCCGCAAATGGGTGGTGGCGGGCGCGACGCTGGCGCTGTCGGCGCTGTGCGCGGCGCTGGCGCTCTGGCCGGACGCGAGCGCGGCGCTCTCGGTGGCGGCGCTGGTGGCGATCGGCTTTTCGGGCATGTCGTTCGGCGTGATGATGGCGCACGCGCGGCCGTTCTTTCCGCCCGCGATGACCGGGCGCGGCGTGACGCTGATGAACTTTTTCTGCATGGCCGGGGTCGGGACGATGCAGGCGGCTGCCGGCGGGCTGCTGTCGGGCGCGGCGGATCCGGTTTCGGGCTATGGCGCGGTGTTCGGCTTCTACGCGCTGGCCACGGCGGCGGTGAGCGCGCTTTATGTGTTCAGCCGCGACTCGCGGCCCTGATCCGCCCCGTCCGCCGCCTGGAGGCCCCGATGCCCGACCGTCCCGCCCCGAACACCATCCATGTCGTCGTCACCGGCTGCGCGGGCCGCATGGGCCGGATGCTGACCCGCGCGGTGATCGAGATGGACGGCGTGATGCTGTCGGGCGCCACGGTGCGCCCGGGTCACGACTGGGTGGGGCGCGACGTGGGCGAGGCGCTGGGGCTTGGCCACGTCGTCGGCCTGAACGTCAGCGACGATCCGCTGCCGCTGTTCGCCGCCGCGCAGGCGGCGCTCGACTTCACGCCGCCCGAGGCCGCCGTCGCCCATGCCGAGATCGCGGCGCAGGCGCGGCTGACCCATGTGATCGGCACGACCGGCTTCGACGCCGCCCAGCTGGCGCGGCTGAAGGCCTGCGCCCGGCATGCGGTCATCGTGCGCTCGGGCAACATGTCGCTGGGGGTGACGCTGCTGGCGGCGCTGACGCGCAGGGTGGCGGCGGCGCTGGACGCCGACTGGGACATCGAGATCGCCGAGACCCACCATCGCCACAAGGTGGACGCGCCGTCCGGCACTGCGCTCTTGCTGGGCGCGGCGGCGGCTGAAGGGCGCGGCGTGGCGCTGGACGCGGTCGCCGCGCGCGGCCGAGACGGGCTGTGCGGCCCGCGCCCGCGCGGCGCCATCGGCTTCGCCAGCCTGCGCGGCGGCGACGTGGTGGGCGAGCACACGGTGCTGTTCGCGGGCGAGGGCGAGCGCATCGCGCTCAGCCATGTCGCCGCCGACCGGATGATCTTCGCGCGCGGCGCGGTGAAGGCGGCGCTGTGGGGGCAGGGCAAGCCGCCGGGGGAATACGACATGGCCGACGTGCTGGGGATCTGACCGCCGCCGCCGTTGCGAATCAAGACGAAACACGCCGACGGGGTCTTTCAGTGACCGGCCGGGGCGGTTAGGTTCGCGCGTTCCTTGCGCAAGAGGCCTCCGATGACCGCCCGTCTCGCCCGCGACGCCGCCGACGCGATCCCGCTTCGCCTGATCGAAAGCGCCGGTCTCGCCGACGCCCGCGCCGCGCTGGAGGCGCCTGCGCGGCGCTGGCTCGACGCCTGCGGCTTCAGCGCGAAACTGGGCGAGGTGGCGCTGCTGCCCGGCCCCGACGGCGCCATCGCGGGCGCGCTGGTCGGCTGGGGCGACGCGGCGGCGCGGCGCAAGGGACGGTTTCATCTGGCGGGCGCGGCGCAAAAGCTGCCCGCCGCGACATGGCGGCTGGAGACCGCGCCGCCCGCCGACGAGGCCGGGGAGGCGGCGCTGGGCTGGCTGCTGGGCGGCTACCGCTTCGAGCGCTACCGCAAGGCCGGGGCGGGGCCGTCGGCGACGCTCGCAGCGCCCCCGGGCGTGGATGCGGACCGGCTGGAGGCGATCGCGGCGGGCGTCTTCCTGACCCGCGACCTGATCAACACGCCCGCCTGCGACATGGGGCCGGAGGCGCTGGAGCAGGCGGCGCGCGATCTTGCGGGCGCGCACGGCGCGCAGGTCTCGGTGATCGCGGGCGACGCGCTGCTGACGCAGAACCTGCCGCTGATCCACGCCGTGGGCCGCGCCGCGACCCAGGCGCCGCGCCTGATCGAGCTTTGCTGGGGCGCGGCCGACGCGCCGCCGGTGACGCTGGTCGGCAAGGGCGTGTGCTTCGACACCGGCGGCCTCGACCTCAAGCCCTCCGCCGGGATGCGGCTGATGAAAAAGGACATGGGCGGCGCCGCCACCGCGCTGGGGCTGGCGTCGATGATCATGGCGCGCAAGCTGCGGCTGCGGCTGCGGGTGCTGATCCCGGCGGTGGAGAACGTGGTGGCGGCGGGCGTCTTCCGCCCCGGCGACATCCTGCAAAGCCGCAAGGGCCTGACGGTGGAGGTCGGCAACACCGACGCCGAGGGGCGGCTGGTGCTGGCCGACGCGCTGACGCTGGCCTGCGAGGAAAGGCCCGGCCTGCTGATCGACTTCGCCACGCTGACCGGCGCGGCGCGGGTGGCGCTGGGGCCGGACCTGCCGCCGCTTTATACCGACGACGACGCGCTGGCGGCGGAGCTGCTGTCGGCGGCGGCGCGGGCGCGCGACCCGCTGTGGCGGATGCCGCTATGGGACGCTTACGACGACGAGCTGACTTCTCCCGTCGCCGATCTGGACAACGCGCCGTTCCCCGGCATGGCCGGGTCGGTGACCGCCGCGCTGTTCCTGCGCCGCTTTGTCGATCCCTCGGTGGTCTGGGCGCACATGGACATTTTCGCCTGGACCCCCGTCGCCAGGCCGGGCCGGCCCAAGGGGGCCGCCTGTCAGGGCGCGCGCGCGGTGTTCGCGGCGCTGGAGGCGCGCCATGGCTGAAGCGCCCCGCGACCCGCGCCTGACGCCGGCGAGGCCGGATGTGGCGGCGGCGCATCTTGCGGGCGTGGTTCCGGCTGCGCGCTATGCCGAGCCGCGCTGGCGCGTGGTGGACGTGGCGGTGGCGCCGCTCAGCGACGCGCCCGACGCCGACGCCGCGCTGAGCACGCAACTGCTGCTGGGCGAACGTTTCGCGATCTATGACGGCGCGGCCGGCTGGGTCTGGGGACAGGCGGCACGCGACGGATATGTGGGCTATGCGCCGGAAGCCTGTTTCGCGCCCGAGACGCAGGCGCCGACCCATCGCGTCACCGCCTTGCAGGCGTTGATCTATCCCGAACCCTCGATCAAGACCCGCCCGATCGCCGCCGCGCCGTTCGGCGCGCTGCTGGCGGCGCGGGCGGAGGGGGAGGGGTTCGTCGCGCTCGACCTCGGCGGCTACGCCTGCTCGCAGCATCTGGCGGGCGCCGACAGCGTGGAGGCCGACTGGGTTGCGACCGCAGCGCGGTTTCTCGGCGCGCCCTATCTGTGGGGCGGGCGCACGGCGGGCGGGATCGACTGTTCGGGGCTGGTGCAGATCGCGCGGCAGGCTGCGGGGCATGGATGCCCGCGCGACGCCGACATGCAGGCCGCCGCGCCGGGCCGCGACGTGGCGCCGGGGCGCGAGAAGCGCGGCGATCTGATCTTCTGGAGCGGCCATGTCGCGATCATGCTCAGCCCGACCCGCCTGCTGCACGCCACCGCGCACACGATGTCGGCGGTGATCGAGCCGCTGGCGCAGGTCGAGGCGCGCATCGCCGCGCTGGGCCTCGGCGCGCCGGTCGCGCGGCGGCGGTGGCGCGGCTGATCCCCTTTCGCCAACGGCCCTCTTTCGGAAAACCGCCGGAGCGCGCTAGGTTGCGGACGAGACACTTATTGCGGAGCGATGCCCCGATGATCCTGCGAACCGCCGCCGCGATGGGCGTGGCGCTGACGGCGGCCTGCGCCGTATCCGAACCGGTCGCGACCGCGCCCGCGCCCGCCGCGCGCGCCGCGCCCCAAAGCGAGAGCTTCATCGCATGGCGCGAGGGGTTTCGCGCGCGGGCGCGGGCGGCGGGCGTCTCGGCGGCGACCCTTGACGCCGCGTTCGACGGCGTGGCGCCCAACGCGCGGGTGCTGGAGCTGGACAGCTTCCAGCCCGAGTTCGTCCGTCCGATCTGGGACTATCTCGACAGCGCGGTTTCGCCCACGCGCGTCGCCAACGGGCGACTTCAGGCGGCGGACAAGGCCGACGCCCTGGGGCGGATCGAGGCGCGATTCGGCGTGGATGCGCCGGTGCTGCTGGCGATCTGGGGCGTCGAGAGCGCGTTCGGCGCCAACTATGGCGACATCCCCGTGGTCGAGGCGCTGGCGACGCTGGCCTATGAGGGCCGCCGCCGCGCCTTTGGCGAGGAGCAGCTTCTGGCCGCGCTGCGCATCCTCGACGCGGGCGACGTGACGCCGCAGCGCATGGTGGGAAGCTGGGCGGGCGCCATGGGCCACACCCAGTTCATCCCGACCAGCTTCGAGGCTTATGCGGTGGACTTCACCGGCGACGGCAGGCGCGATCTGTGGAGCGCCGACGCGCTCGACGCGCTGGCCTCGACCGCCAACTATCTGTCGCGCTTCGGCTGGACCCTCGGCGCGCCCTGGGGGGTGGAGGCGGCGCTGCCGCAGGGCTTCGACTACGCCATGGCCGATGAGCGCCGCCGCCCGGTCGCCGACTGGCGGGCGCTGGGCGTGACCGGCGACGACGGCGCGCCGCTGGCCGACCATGGCGACGCGGCGCTGATCCTGCCTGCGGGCGCGCAAGGCCCCGCATTCATCGTCTATCCCAACTTCTTCGTGATCAAGCGCTACAACAACGCGACATCCTATGCGCTGGCGGTGGGGCATCTCGCCGATCGCATCGCCGGGGGCGGGCCGTTCCTGAGCCCATGGCCGCGCGGGGAGCGGGCGCTGTCGCGCAGCGAGAAAGAGGAGATGCAGGTGCGGCTGACGCTGCTGGGCTTTGACGCCAGAGGCGCCGATGGCGTGGTCGGCCCCGACACCCGCGCGGCGATCCGCGCCTGGCAGCGCGCGCGCGGCCTGCCCGCCGACGGGTTCGACAGCGCCGGGCTGCTGGAGGCGCTGCGGCGCGAGACCGGCGCGCAGGCTGTGAGGACGGGCGGATGAGGCGGCGTCGTCTGATCGCGCTGGCGCTGGCGCTGGCGCCCGCCGCCGCGCTGGCGCAGCTCGGGCCGGTGACGGGACGCTCCGGCATGGACATCGGGCGCCGCCCGGGCGTGGACGAGGCGCTGCGCCGCACGCTGACGCTGGTGTTGCGGGCGGAGGCGCGCAGCAACGGCCTGCCGTCGGAACTTTCCGATCCGCAGCCGCTGAGCGCGGAACAGATCGCGTTGCTGGCGGTCGGCGCCCGGCTGCCCGACAACTTTCCGGTGACCGCCGCGCCGCCGGGCGTGGACCGCCGCCTGCCGCACGCGCGCGGCGGCTCGGTCTGGGCGTCGGCGGGAACGTGGATGATCGAGGTCGATCCGGTCAGGATGCGGATTCTCACCGTCGCGCCCGACGTGCTGCCGCCAGAACTCTAGCCCCCAGTCGCGAAAGGCCCCCGCCATGGCGCTCATCCCCCGCTCCGAATGCCTCGCGCAGCTTGTGGCGGTCGCCGCCGGGCGAGAACCAGCCGACATGGTGATCCGGGGCGGGCGCTGGGTGAACGTCCATTCCGGCGAGGTGATCCCGGCGACCGATCTGGCCATCGCCGCCGGACGCTTCGCGTATTGCGGCCCCGACGCGCGCCATTGCATCGGGCCGCAGACGCAGGTGATCGAGGCCGAGGGGCGCTATATGATTCCCGGCCTGATCGACGCGCACATGCACGTCGAAAGCGGCATGGTCACGGTCACCGAATTCTGCCGCGCCGTCATTCCGCACGGCACGACAACGATGTTCGTCGATCCCCACGAGATCGCCAACGTGCTGGGCCTGCCCGGCGTGCGGCTGATGCACGACGAGGCGCAGGCGATGCCGGTGGGAGTGTTCGTGCAGGCGCCGTCCTGCATCCCCTCGGCGCCAGGGCTGGAGACCGGCGGCGCCGTGTTCGGCCCCGACGAGATCGCCGAGATGATGGGCTGGCCCAACATCTGCGGCCTGGGCGAGGTGATGAACTTTCCCGGCGTGGCGGCGGGCGACGCGACCATGCTCGGCGAGATCGCCGCCACGATCGAGGCGGGGAAAACCGTCGGCGGCCACTACGCCAGCCCCGACCTCGGCCGCGCCTTTCACGCTTACGCCGCGGGCGGTCCGGCGGACGACCACGAGGGCACGCGCGCCGAGGACGCCGCCGCGCGGGTGCGGCAGGGCATGGCGGCGATGCTGCGGCTTGGGTCGGCGTGGCACGATGTGGCCGAGCAGGTGAAAGCGGTCACCGAGCAGGGGCTGGACCCGCGCAACTTCGTTCTGTGCACCGACGACAGCCACGCGGGCACGCTGACCCGCGACGGCCACATGAATCGCGTGGTGCGCCACGCCATCGCGCAAGGGGTGCGGCCGATAACCGCGATCCAGATGGCGACGCTGAACGCCGCCAGCCATTTCGGCATGGCGCGCGAACTGGGCGGCATCGCGCCGGGGCGGCGGGCGGACGTGATCCTGACCTCCAGCCTCGTCGCGCTGCCGGTCGAGACGGTGATCGCGCAAGGCGCGGTGGTGGCCGAGGGCGGCGCGCTGACCGTCGATCTGCCGCCCTATCGCTATCCCGCCTTCGCGCGCGGCACGGTGAAGCTGGGGCGCAGCCTTGCGCCGCAGGATTTCCGCGTCGCCGCGCCCGCAGGCGCCAACGCGGTGCGCGCGCGGGTGATCGGCGTGATCGAGAACCAGGCGCCGACGCGGGCGCTGGAGCGCGATTTGCCGGTTTCGGGCGGCGAAGTCGGTATCGACGGCGACGTGGCGCGGATCGCGCTGGTCGAGCGTCACCGCGCCACCGGCGGCGTGGTCAACGCCTTTGTCGAGGGCTTTGGCTATGACCGTCCCTGCGCCGTGGCCTCGACCGTGGCGCATGACTGTCATCACATGATCGTCGTCGGCACCGACGCCGCCGATATGGCGGCGGCGGCGAACCGGCTGGCCGAGGTCGGCGGCGGCGTCACGGTGTGGGCGCAAGGCCGCGAGCTGGCGCTGGTGGAGATGCCCATCGCGGGGCTGATGTCGGACGAACGCGCCGAGGTGGTGGCGGCCAAGGCCGACGCGGTGCTGGCGGCCATGCGCGCCTGCGGCTGCACGCTCAACAACGCCTACATGCAGCACTCGCTGCTGGCGCTGGCGGTGATCCCGGCGCTGCGCATCAGCGACAAGGGGCTGGTGGACGTGACGCGCTTTGCACTGACCGAGGTGCTGGTTTAGTCCGGCGCGGCGCGCGTCGCGGCGTTTTCGCCCGCGCCTTGCCGATGCGGCGCGCGCGCTATCGCCACGCCGCCGCGATCCGCCTTCTCACGCCATCGGCCATCGCCCGCGCCCCGGCGCGCGCCGCCGCCCGCGCATCGGCGGCGCCGAGCAGGGTGAAATCGGGCGCGAACACCAGGCCCCGCGCCGCGGCCCGGCCCGCCAGCCAGCGCGCGCCGAACCAGCCCAGCGCCGCCCCCGCGATCACGTCGGAGAGGTAGTGCTGGCCGGTCGCGACCCGGCTGAACGCCGCCCAGACCGCCACCGTGCAGAACAGCGGACGCCAGCGCGGCGCCAGCAAGGCGAGCGCCGCCGCCAGCGCCAGCAGCGTCGTGGCGTGGCCGGAGGGGAAGCTGTTGATCTTGAAGGTGAGGGCGAAAGGCTCGAAGTGGAACTGCCCCAGCGTGTCGTGCAGCTTGGGCCGCGCGCGCCCGATCGAGAACTTCAGCGCCATGGCCAGCAGGCCCAGCCCGCCGACGCAGACGGCGACGAACAGCGCCTGATCGCGCAGCCGCGCCGCGCCCCGCCGCAACCGCAGGCTCGCCGCGTCGCGCCCGACCCAGATCGCGAAGCCCGCGACCAGCGCGCACCCCGCCAGCATCCAGCCGCTGTCGCCCAGCAGGGTGATGTCGCGCCACAGGATGCGGGCGTCGTTGGCGGCGGGGCGGCCATTGTCGCGGAAGAACTGGTAAAGCGGCTCATCGAGAAAGGCGAAGGCCGCCAGCAGCGCGGTGACAATCAGCGAGAGCCGGACCGCCAGCGGGTTGGCGTCACTCCACACAGGCATTCTTGCTCTCCGGCGCGAACAGGGTCAGCGCGATGCGCTTGCCGTTGGAATAGTTGAAGGCCGCCAGCGTCTCAAGCGCGACCGCCTGCGGCGCGGCGGCTGTGAACGCCGCGCGCTCCGGATCGCCGATCCACGCCAGCGACGCCCCGCCGCCGGTCAGCGCCGCCGCCGCGCCGGCGCCGTCGGTCATCAGCGTGTCGGTTCCCAGCGCGAACACCACGCTGGGCTCGCGGTAGCTGGTCACGGCGACCGGCGCGGGATCGCCGCAGCGATGCGCGGCGACCAGCGCGGCCATCTGCGGCGCCGGAAACGCCAGCGTCAGCGCCGGCAGGGCGAAGTGCAGCGTCGCCGCGATGCTCAGCACCGAGGCCGCCGCCGCGAGGGGCGCGAAGGCGGGCAGCCGCCAGCGCCACAGCGCCCGCCCCGCCAGCACGGCGGCGGCGCCGCCCGGCAGCCCCAGCAGGGCGGCGCCCGGCGACGGCGCGCCCATGATCGCCCACGGCCCGGCGACGGCGGCGAGCGTCAGCGCAAGCGCCGGCAACGCCCAAAGCGCGACCGCCGCGCGCCGCGCCCACGCGCCCGGGCGCGGCATGGCGCCCGGCGCCAGCAGCGCGGCGGCCAGCAGCATCGCCAGCGCGGGCAGAGCGGGCAGGGTATAATGCGGCAGTTTGGTCGGCGTCGCCTCGAACACGACCCAGCTCAGCAGCGCCCAGCCGAGCAGGAAGGCGACGCCCGCATCGCGCCGCCGCCGCCAGACCCAGGGCGCGGCGACCGGCGCCAGAATCGCCCAGGGCCAGAACACGCCGAGCGCGGCGACCAGGTGCCAGCCCGGCGGGCCGCCGTGCGACTCCATCCCGCCCGCGAGCTTGCCCAGCATGTCGCGCCCGACCGACTGGGTCAAGAACGCGCCGTCCGATTTGAGCGTGATCGCGATCAGCCACGGCGCCGCCACCGCCGCCACCACGGCGAGGCCCAGCGCGGGGCGGATCGCGCCGAGCGGCGCGACCGAGCGCCGCGCCAGCATCACGCCCAGCAGCGCGCCCGCCACCGGCAGCAGGATGATCGGCCCCTTGATCAGCACGCCTGCGCCGATCGCCGCCCACAAGACCAGCGGCCAGCGCCGCCCGCCGCCGTCGAACAGGATGCGCGCCAGCGCGCCCATCGCCAGCAGCGTCGTCGCAAGCAGCGCCGCGTCGGTCTTGGCCAGCCGCGCCTCGACGCCGAGGATCACGCAGCTCGCCATCAGGCCCGCCGCCAGCAGCCCCGCCTGCGCCCCGGTCAGCGGCCGCGCCGCCCATGCGGTCAGCGCCACGGCCAGCGCCGCCGCCAGCAGCGACGGCAGGCGATAGGCCCATATCCCGGCCTCCGCCCCGCCCGCGACCGACGCCGCCGCCGCCTGCAGCCAATAGACGCCAACGGGTTTCTTGTAGCGCGTCGTCTCCTGGAAACGGATGTCGAGGAAATCGCCGCTCTCCAGCATCTGGCGGCTGGCCTGGGCGAAGCGCGCCTCGTCGCGGTCGGTGGGCGGCAGCGTCGTCTGACCGGGCAGAAACACCGCCAGCGCCGCCAGGAACGCAAGGATCATCGCCAGCCGCGGCCGCCGCGCGAGCCAGCCCGGCGCCGCCTGCGCGGCGCCTGCGTCCGTCTCAGTCGCTGACGCCATGAGCCGCCCCCGTATCCCGCTCGCCGCAGCCGGTTATCGGCCCGGCGGCGGCGGCTTGTCCAGCGTCGGCGCGGGCGGCGCGATTTGCGCTGGATCAAGGCGCGAACGGTCGGTCGCGGCGATAATATGCGCAACGTCGCATGGGGGATCCCGATATGCTCAAGATCGCCGTTCTGCTCTATGTCATCGTCGCGCCGACCCTGATGGGCGTGCTGGTCGCGGTCACGCTGGTGATCCCTGCGTTTTCGAACGGGCAGGCGATCTCCGCCGCCGCAATCATCGGCGCGCTCGCCGCCGCACCGGTCGCATGGTTCATCGCGCGGGCGATGCGCGGCAAATTGGCGCGATAGTCAGGCGCCGAACACGCGTCTGAAGATCGTCTCCACATGGGCGGTGTGGTGGGCGAGGTCGAAGTGGCTGGCGATCTCGCCCGCGCTCATCGCCGCCGTCACCTCCGGGTCGGCCTTGAGTTCGGTCTCGAAGTCGGCGCCGTGCTCCCACACCTTCATCGCGTTGCGCTGCACCATCGCATAAGCCGCCTCACGGCTGACGCCCTTTTGCGTCAGCGCCAGCATCACTCGCTGCGAATGAATCAGGCCGCGAAACTTGTTCATGTTGCGCAGCATGGTCTCGGGATAGACCACCAGCTTGTCGATCAGCCCGGTGAGCCGCGCCAGCGCGAAGTCGAGCGTGATGGTGGCGTCGGGGCCGATGGCGCGCTCCACCGAGGAGTGGCTGATGTCGCGCTCGTGCCACAGCGCCACGTTCTCCATCGCCGGCGCCGCATAGCCGCGCACCAGCCGCGCCAGCCCGGTGAGGTTCTCGCTCAGCACCGGGTTGCGCTTGTGCGGCATGGCGCTGGAGCCCTTCTGGCCCGGCGAGAAATACTCCTCCGCCTCCAGAACCTCGGTGCGCTGCAGGTGGCGCACCTCGGTCGCCAGCCGCTCGATGCTGGAGGCGATCACCGCCAGCGTGGCGAAGAACATCGCGTGACGGTCGCGCGGGATCACCTGCGTCGAGATCGGCTCAGGCGTCAGCCCCATCTTTTCCGCGACATGCGCCTCCACCGACGGGTCGATGTTGGCGAAGGTGCCCACGGCGCCGGAGATGGCGCAGGTCGCCACCTCGGCGCGCGCCGCGACCAGCCGGGCGCGGCAGCGGCTGAATTCCGCGTAGGCCTGCGCCAGCTTGAGGCCGAAGGTGGTCGGCTCGGCGTGAATGCCGTGGCTGCGCCCGATGCACACCGTGTCGCGATGCTCGAAGGCGCGCCGCTTCAGCGCCGCCAGCAGCGCGTCGAGATCGGCCAGCAGGATGTCCGCCGCCCGCGTCAGCTGGACGTTGAAGCAGGTGTCGAGCACGTCCGACGAGGTCATGCCCTGATGCACGAAGCGCGCCTCCTCGCCGACATGCTCGGCCAGATGGGTGAGGAAGGCGATCACGTCGTGCTTCACCTCCGCCTCGATGGCGTCGATGCGCGCCACGTCGAAGGTTGCGTCCTTCGCCCGCCACACCGCCTCGGCGGCGGATTTCGGGATCACCCCAAGCGCCGCCTGCGCGTCCGCCGCATGGGCCTCGATCTCGAACCAGATGCGGTATTTGGTCTCCGGCGACCAGATCGCGACCATCTGCGGGCGGGAATAGCGGGGAACCATCGGGCGCGTCTCCGGAGGGCGTTGCGGGCGGATGCCGGGCGGGGTAGCACCGCCGCATGGTTCTGACAACGCATCAGCGGTTCGCGGGCGTCTGGAGCGTGACGCGCGACATCGAGGACATGGGCGGCGGTCCCTCGGGCCGTTTCCGCGGGCTGGCGCGCATCACGCCCGACGGCGAGGGCCTGCGCTACGCCGAGCAGGGGCTGCTGAAGCTGGGTCAGGCGAAGATGACCGCCGCGCGGGTCTATCTGTGGCGGCTGGAGGGGGCGAGCGGCGTCGCGGTGCTCTATGAGGACGGCGCCCCGTTTCACCGTTTCGACTGGGCGCGCACGCAATGCGCCGACAGCCACCAGTGCGGAGAGGACCATTACGCCGTGCGCTACAGCTTCGCGGCTGAAAGCTGGCACACCCACTGGCGCGTCACCGGACCGCGCAAGAACTACGCCTCCACGGCGCTCTATCTGCGCGCAAGCCCCGCAGAGCGGCCGGGAGAAGCAACGCTTGTCGGGCGCGCGCCGGGCGCATAACCTGCGCGCAAGATCATTAGTCAGAGGACTGCGCGAATGTCGAAAGTGCTCAGCGAGACCGTGGCTCCGGCCAGCGGCGCGGCGTTGTGGGTGAAGCGCGCCGCGCTGGTGGCGCTGGGCGTCGCGGCGATGGCGGTGGCGGCCAAGATCAAGGTTCCGATGTGGCCGGTGCCGATCACCATGCAGACCTTCGTGGTGCTGTCGGTCGGCGCCGCCTATGGCGCGCGGCTGGGCGTGGTCACGATGCTCGCGTATCTGCTGGTCGGCGCCGCAGGCCTGGACGTGTTCACCAACTCGTCGGCCGAGGTCTATGGCGTGAGCTACATGATGGGCGGCACGGCGGGGTATCTGCTGGGCTTCGTGCTGGCGGCGGCGTTCATGGGCGCGATGGCGGCGCGGGGCTGGGACCGCTCGCTGGGCAAGACGCTGGTCTCGATGGCGGTCGGCAACGCGATCATTCTGGTTCCGGGCGTGCTGTGGCTGGGCGCGCTCTACGGCTGGGACAAGCCGATCCTCGACTGGGGGCTGTGGCCGTTCCTGCCGGGCGCGGTGCTGAAGACGGCGCTGGCGGCGATGCTGTTTCCGCTGGCGTGGCGCGCGGTGGGGTCGGCGCGCGGCTGACGCCGGTCACGCGGGCGGCGTCTCCGCCCGCGCCAGCCTGACCGCCAGCCGCGCGATCAGCAGCGCGGCGGCGGTGGCGAGGCCGAGCGCGAGGCCGAGCCAGACGCCAAGCCCCTCCAGCCCGGCGGGAAAGCCAAGCGCCCAGGCGGCGGGAAAACCGATCAGCCAGTAGCCCGCGATCGCGGCGGCCATCGGCGCCGTCGTGTCGCCCATGCCGCGCAGCGCCGCCGCCGCGCTGACCTGCGCGCCATCGGCCAGTTGGAACAGCGCCGCCACCCCCAGATAGCCGACCGCCAGCGCGAACGGCGCCGCAGCAGCAGGGTCGAGAGGGTCGAGAAACAGCCCGATCAGCGCGCGCGGCGCCAGCCAGAACAACACCGCAGTCGTGCTCATGAACGCCGTGGTCGCCGCCTGCGACGCCCACGCCGCGCGCCGCATCCGCGCCGGATCGCCCGCGCCCGCCGCCAGCCCGACCCGCGCGGTGGTGGCGTGGCTCAGGCCCAAGGGGACCATAAAGGCGATGGCGGCGAGTTGCAGCGCGATGGCGTGCGCGGCCAGCGCGTCCGGCCCCAGCCAGCCCACCAGCAGCGCGACGGCGGAGAACAGACCGGTCTCCGCCGCCAGCATCAGCCCGATCGGCGCGCCGATGCGCAGGATCGCGAAAAACCTCGGCCAGTCCGCGCGCCAGAACCGCGCCAGCAATGCATAGCGCCGCCAGCGCCGCGTCGTGCGCCAGCCCAGCAGCGACAGCATCGCCAGATGGGTGAGCGTGGTGCTGATCCCGGCGCCGAACAGCTCAAGCCTCGGCAGGCCGAAATGGCCGAACATCAGCGCGTAATTGCCCAGCGCGTTCACCGCCACGCCCGCCAGCGTGACCAGCATCACGGTCCGCGTGTCGCCATGCGCCGCCAGAAAGCTGCGCAGCGCGACAAAGCACAGCGCCGGGGCCAGATGCCACGCGGCTGCGGCGACATAGTCCTGCGCCAGCGCCGCCAGCGCCGCGTCCTGTCCCAGCGCGACCAGCAGCGTCTCGGCCTGCAGCAGCAGCGGAATGCTCAGCGCCGCAAGCGTCAGCGCCATCCACAGGCCCTGCCGAACGCTGCGCCGCACGTCGCGCCGCCGCAGCCCGCCCAGCGCCTGCGCCGCCATCGGCGCCACCGCCATCACCACGCCGGAGCCGAACATCACGAACGGAAAGATCAGCGACGAGGCCAGCGACCCCGCGGCCAGCGGCGCCGGGCCGAGCCAGCCGGTCATCACCACGTCGGTCGCCGTCAGCGCGATGGTGGCGAGCTGCGCCGCCACCAGCGGCCCGCCGAGCCGCAGCAGCGCGCGCAACTCATGGCGCCACGCCGCCGCGTCCACGGGCGGCGTCAGGGCTGCGGCGCGGTGGCGGCGCGCGTCACCCGAACACCACGCCGGGCAGCCACGTCGCCAGCGCCGGGAACAGCGCCAGCAGCGCCAGCGCCAGGATCTGGATGATCACGAACGGGATGACGCCGCGATAGATGTCCATGGTGCTGATCTCGGGCGGCGCCACGCCGCGCAGGTAGAACAGCGCAAAGCCGAACGGCGGCGTCAGAAAACTGGTCTGCAGGTTCACCGCCATCATGATCGCCACCCAGATCGGGTCCAGCCCCAGCATGAACAGCGTCGGCGACATGATCGGCACGATCACGAACACGATCTCGAGGAAGTCGAGGAAGAACCCCAGCACGAACATCACCAGCATCACGGCGAACATGGCGCCGAAGGCGCCGCCCGGCACGGCGGACAGGATCTCGTGCACGGTGTCCTCGCCGCCGAGGCCGCGGAAAGTGAGGTTGAACAGTTGCGCGCCGATCAGGATCACGAACACCATGCAGGTGACCTTGGTGGTCGATTGCATCACGTCGGCGAGGATGCCGCTGCGCCACACCCGCAGCAGGCTCGCCGCCAGCCCCACCGAGAACAGCCCCAGCATCGCCGCCGTCAGCCAGATGCCGATCAGGTCGTTCGGCTCGATCACCGTGCGCGTCAGCCGCAGGTCGAAGAAGCGGGTCAGCACGAAGGTCGCGATCAGCCCGAACAGCGCCAGATACTGCGGCCAGGGCGAGCCTTCTTCGGCGCGCCCGCCCGCCAGCAGGATCGCGCCCACCGCGCCCACCGCCGCCGCCTCGGTGGGCGTGGCGATGCCGTAGAGGATCGAGCCGAGCACCGCGAAGATCAGCAGGATCGGCGGGAACAGCACCCGCATCACCTCCGCCAGCGTCACCTTTTCGGTCACGTCCATCGCCGGCGACATCTGCGGGCGAAAGATCGCGAGCAGGATCTGATAGGCCATGTAGAGCCCCACCAGCATCAGCCCCGGCAAAAGCGCGCCGACGAACAGATCGCCCACCGACACCGGGTCCGGCGCCCAGTCGCCCACCGCGCGGCGGGCCTTGATGTATTCGTTGGAGATCGTGTCGCCGAGGATCACCAGCACGATCGACGGAGGGATGATCTGGCCCAGCGTGCCTGCGGCGGCGATCGAGCCGCAGGCCAGCCCCTTGTCGTAGTTGTATTTCAGCATCGAGGGCAGCGAGATCATGCCCATGGTCACCACGGTCGCGCCGACGATGCCGGTCGAGGCCGCCAGCAACATGCCCACGAAGGTCACCGAGAGGCCCAGCCCCCCCGGCAGCGAGCCGAACAGCCGCCCCATGGTTTGCAGCAGTTCGCCCGCCACCTGGCTGCGCTCCAGCATCACCCCCATGAAGATGAACAGCGGCACCGCGACCAGCACCTCGTTGGTCTCGTCCATCAGGCCGAAGATGCGGCTGTAGAACGGGCGCAGGAAGTTCACATCGCCGCTGGCGAAATAGCCCTG
>CAZOZE010000255.1:0-6174 GCA_964584215.1 uncultured Rhodobacterales bacterium | reverse complement strand
CCTGCACGCGCCGCGCGACATGGTGGTGGGGGTGGAGAACGCCACGAAGCTGTTTCTCGCCAAGAAGCACCCGAAAAGCTTCGTGTCGCTGGACGACGCCGACCACCTGCTGAGCGACCCCGCCGACGCCGACTATGCGGCGGGGGTGATCGCCGCCTGGGCCGCGCGCTATCTCGACGTCGCGTCGCAGGACGCAGCGGAAGGCCCGCCCGAGGGCGTGACGCGCGTGGCGGAGGCCGGGGCGGACGGGCTGACCCAGCATATTCTCGCCGGGCGCCACCGGCTGGTCGCGGACGAGCCGGCTTCGGTCGGCGGCGGCGATCAGGGGCCGACGCCCTATCAGCTTCTCGCCGCCGCGCTGGGCGCCTGCACCGCGATGACGATCCGCATGGTGGCGCGGCGCAGGAAGCTGGCGCTGCGCCATGTCTCCGTGGACGTCAGCCACGAAAAGCGCCACGCGCAGGACTGTGCGGATTGCGAGAACGACGGCGCGCGCATCGACGTGTTTCGCCGCGCGATCCGGCTGGAGGGCGACCTGTCGGCGGCCGAGCGCGCCGGGCTGATGCAGATCGCCGACCGCTGCCCGGTCCACCGCACGCTGGAAGCCGCGTCTCGGGTGGAGACCGAGGCGGGCTGAGCGGGCGTTCGGAACGGCGGCGGGGCTGCGCTTCAGTTCACGCGACGACGCTCTATATCTGGCGTTAACTATGACGCCCTAGACCACCCGTTGATCCGCCGCCCGCGTTGGCGCACACTATGCGCCTGAAGACCCCCAAAACCGGAGAGCGCCCAGGATGGCCGCCGTTCCCTCGCCCGACGACCTGTTCGCCCGCCAGGACGCCGCCTCGGGCGCCTATGACGCGGCCTCGATCGAGGTGCTGGAGGGGCTGGAGCCGGTGCGCAAGCGACCCGGCATGTATATCGGCGGCACCGATGAGCGGGCGCTGCATCATCTGGCCGCCGAGATCATCGACAACGCGATGGATGAGGCGGTGGCGGGCCACGCCAGCCGCATCGAGGTGGATCTGCGCGCCGACGGCTCGCTCAGCGTGCGCGACAACGGCCGCGGCATCCCGGTCGAGGCGCACCCGAAGTTTCCCGGCAAGTCGGCGCTTGAAGTCATCTTCACCACGCTGCACTCGGGCGGCAAGTTCTCCGGCAAGAGCTATCAGACCTCGGGCGGCCTGCACGGGGTCGGCTCCTCGGTGGTCAACGCGCTGTCGGTGTCGCTGGAGGTGGAGGTGGCGCGGGCGCGCATGCTCTATCGCCAGCGGTTCTCGCGCGGGCTGCCGCTGGGGCCGCTGGAGACGGTCGGCCCGGCGCCGAACCGGCGCGGCTCGACCGTCGCGTTCCTGCCGGACCCGGAGATTTTCGGCCCGCGCGCGCGGTTCAAGCCTGCGCGCCTGCACCGGTTGGCGCGCTCCAAGGCCTATCTGTTTCGCGGCGTCGAGATCCGCTGGCGCTGCGACCCCGCGATGCTGTCCGACGGCGACGCGACGCCGCCGGAGGACGTGTTCCACTTTCCCGGCGGCCTGCGCGACCATCTGGTGGAGACGCTGGCGGGGGTGGACTGCGTCACGCCGGAACCCTTCGCGGGCCGCGTCGATTTCTCCGAGAAGTTCGGCGCGGACACTGCGGGGTCGGTGGAATGGGCGGTGGCGTGGACGCCGGGCGTGGACCCGTTCCTCAACTCCTACTGCAACACCGTGCCTACGCCCGAGGGCGGCACGCATGAGGCGGGCCTGCGCGCCGCGCTGACCAAGGGCCTGCGCGCTTACGCCGACCTCACCGGGGCCGCCAAGCGCGCGGCGGCGATGACGGCGGAGGACGTGTTCGCGGGCGCCTGCGGGATGCTGTCGGCCTTCGTGCGCGACCCCGAATTCGTCGGCCAGACCAAGGACCGGCTGTCGAGCGCGGAGGCCGCGCGACTGGTCGAAGGTGCTGTGCGAGACCATTTCGACAACTGGCTGGCCGCCGATCCGCGCCGCGCCGGCGCGGTGCTGGAGTTCGCGATCGAGCGCGCCAATGAGCGGCTGCGCCGCCGTCAGGAAAAGGACACCGCGCGCAAGTCCGCCACCCGAAAACTGCGCCTGCCGGGCAAGCTGGCCGATTGCTCGGAGGCGACGCGGGCGGGGTCGGAGATATTCCTCGTCGAGGGCGACAGCGCGGGCGGCTCGGCCAAGCAGGCGCGCGACCGCAAGCATCAGGCGATCCTGCCGCTGCGCGGCAAGATCCTGAACGTGCTGGGCGCGGCTTCGGCCAAGCTGGGCCAGAATCAGGAGTTGCAGGACTTGCTTCAGGCGCTGGGCGTCGGCCTTGGCGCGAAATATCGCGAGGACGATCTGCGCTATCAACGGGTCATCATCATGACCGACGCCGACGTGGACGGCGCACATATCGCCTCGCTGCTGATGACGTTCTTCTTCGCCCAGATGCGGCCGCTGATCGAGCAAGGGCATCTTTTTCTCGCCCAGCCGCCGCTGTATCGGCTGACGCAAGGCGCGGTGTCGGTCTATGCGCACGATGAGGCGGAGCGCGCGCGGCTGCTGGAGAGCGGGATCGGCGGTAAGGGCAAGATCGAGACCAGCCGCTTCAAGGGCCTCGGCGAGATGATGCCGAAGCAGTTGAAGGAGACCACGATGGACCCTGCGTCACGCATGCTGATCCGCGTGGCCATCGACGACGACGCGCCCGGCGACACCAGCGACCTGGTGGAGCGGCTGATGGGCAAGCGGCCAGAGATGCGCTTTCAGTATATTCAGGAGAACGCGCGCTTCGTGGAGGATGTTGACGTCTGAGCGGGCGTCGCCCTCGTCGGCGCCGGGGCTGACGATCCCGCTCCCCATCGCGGCGCTGGGTGTCGTTGATCAGGCGCTCGGACCGGCCTTGCGCCGCTCAAGGCTGCGGCCGCGACGCCCGCGCGCTATCGCGGCGCGATGCGCGCGACCGGCAGCGCCCATTCGGTCCAGTCGTCCACGCCGTCGGGATACCAGAACACGCGCGCATAGCCGTATTCGAGCGCCGCGCGCCGCGCGGCGTTCCACGACATCCAGCAGTCGCGCAGGCGGAAGAACAGCACCGGCCTCGCCGTGTCGCCGCCGGTCGCCGCCGCGAGAGAGGACCTCGACGCCGAATACGAGACTGCCGACACGACCCCGACAGCCCCTCCCGGGGTTTGGCCCGCTTCTCAAATATCCGGCAGTTTCCGACTTGACCCATGAACGCGGCGTCGATCACGCCGCTCTCCAGATCGGCGATCATGCGGTCGGCGGTGTTGTCGTGGCGGCTGTCCACCTCCAGCGGGTGGCTGTGCGCCGCCCAGATCGGCCGCGCGCGGGCGATGTGGTCGGCGGGCGGCGTGCCCGCGACCCCGCTCAGTCTGTCGCATGCAGGCATTCGGGCGTCTCGCCCGTAGGCGCGCAGAACCAGTCCCGCGCGATCCATGCGCCGGGCCAGCCGTCAGGCGCCGCGCTCAGACGGTCGGCCTCGGCGCGGCATTCGGCGTAGGTCGCGCCGCCGGGGTGGCGTTCGGCGCGGGAGATCGGCGGATCGCCTGTCATGCACAGGCTGACAAGAACCTCCGACCTCGCCGCCTCACAACCGCTCGGCGTGCCAGCGGATATGTTCTGCGATGAACGAGGCGATGAAGAAATAGCTGTGGTCGTAGCCCGGCTGGATGCGCAGCGCGCCGCCGATGCGCCGCTCCGCCATGACGGCGGCCAGCGCCTCGGGCTGGAGCAGGTCGAGGAAATTGTCGGCGCCGCCCTGGTCGATCAGCAGTTCGCGCGCCCAGCCCTTCTCGCGCATCAGCAGCGTGGCGTCATGCGCGGCCCACGCGGCCTCGTCGGCGCCCAGATAGGCGGTGAGCTGCCGACGGCCCCAGTCGCTGTTGGAAGGGTGGGTGATCGGCGCGAAGGCCGACAGCGAGCGGTAGAGATCGGGGTTGCCCATGCCCAGCGTCAGCGCGCCGTGGCCGCCCATGGAGTGACCGGAAACGCCATGGCGCTCGGGGTGGACGGGAAACTCGGCGCAGACCAGCGCGCGCAGTTCGTTCGCGACATAGGAATACATCGAGAAATGCGGCGCCCAGGGCGCCTCGGTCGCATCGACGTAGAACCCCGCGCCCTGACCCAGGTCATAGGCCGCATCGTCGGCCACGCCCTCGCCGCGCGGCGAGGTGTCGGGAAACACCAGCGCCAGCCCGTGCCGCGCCGCAAAACCCTGCGCGCCCGCCTTGGTCATGGCGTTCTCATGGGTGCAGGTCAGCCCCGACAACCACCACAGGCAGGGAACCGGCCCATGCTGCGCGGCGGGGGGCAGATAGACCGCGAAAGTCATCGCGCAGCGGGTGCTCGTCGCCTCGTGGCGATAGACGCCCTGCACGCCGCCGAAGGCGCGGGTCTCGGACACGATTTCCATGGGCGGTTCTCCGCAAGAGTGCTGCGTGTCCGGCGCGGGCGCGCGGGCCTGCGCCGGAGAGGGGTTTTCAGAAGCGCTCGGCGAGCGCGGCCAGACCGGCCTCGAAGATGCCGACGATCACGGCGGCGGCGCCCTCGTCCGTCGGGGTGAAGGCGGCGCTCCACACCACGACCGCCCCCGACCCCGCAGGCGCCACGGTCAGCGTCGCGACGTAATCGGCCACCGGCAGCGGCCCCGAGACGATGGTGTAGCCATAGGAATGCGCGTCGGCGCCAAGGCTGCGCTCGACGATCTCGCCGCCGCCTTTCAGGCCGAGACGGCGGTGCTCCACCCCGCCGCTGTCCTCGCGATACGAGGTCTCGACCGCCGGATGCCAGCCGGGCAGGGCCTGAAACCCGCCGATCACCGACCACACCGCTTCGGGGGCGGCCCTGAGCGCGACGCTGCGCGACACCTGCGCCATGCTGCGCCCTCCCTCAGTAGAGCACGACGGCGCGAACCGACTTGCCCTCGTGCATCAGGTTGAAGCCGTGGTTGATCTCGTCGAGCCTGAGGCGGTGGGTGATCATCGGGTCGATCTGGATCTTGCCCTCCATGTACCAGTCGACGATCTTTGGCACGTCGGTGCGTCCGCGCGCGCCGCCGAACGCCGTGCCCTTCCAGACGCGGCCGGTCACCAGCTGGAACGGCCGGGTGGCGATCTCCGCCCCGGCGGGCGCGACGCCGATGATGATCGACTGGCCCCAGCCGCGATGGGTGCATTCCAGCGCCTGCCGCATCACCTTGACGTTGCCGGTGCAGTCGAACGAGTAGTCCGCTCCACCGATCAGGTCGCCGCGCCGCTTGGTCATGTTGACGATGTAGGGGACGACGTCCTCGCCGATCTCGGCAGGGTTGATGAAGTGGGTCATCCCGAACTTCTCGCCCCATTCCTTCTTGTCGTTGTTGATGTCCACCCCGATGATCATGTCGGCGCCCGCCAGTCGCAGGCCCTGGATCACGTTCAGGCCGATGCCGCCGAGGCCGAACACCACCGCCGTCGCGCCGATCTCGACCTTGGCGGTGTTGATCACCGCGCCGACGCCGGTGGTCACGCCGCAGCCGATGTAGCAGATGGTGTCGAACGGCGCGTCCTCACGCACCTTGGCCACCGCGATCTCGGGCAGCACGGTGTAGTTCGAGAACGTCGAGCAGCCCATGTAGTGATGGATCTTCTCGCCATCGAGTGTGGTGAAGCGCGAGGTGCCGTCCGGCATCAGGCCCTGGCCTTGCGTCGCGCGGATCGCAGTGCAGAGGTTGGTCTTCTGCGACAGGCACGACGGGCATTCGCGACATTCCGGCGTGTAGAGCGGGATCACATGGTCGCCGGGCTTGACGCTGGTCACGCCCGCGCCGACCTCGGCCACCACGCCCGCGCCCTCATGGCCGAGGATCGCGGGAAAGATGCCCTCGGGGTCGGCGCCGGAACGGGTGAATTCGTCGGTGTGGCAGAGGCCTGTCGCCTTGATCTCGACCAGCACCTCGCCAGCCTTCGGCCCTTCGAGGTTGACTTCGGTGACTTCCAGCGGTTTTCCCGCCTGGAACGCGACTGCGGCGCGTGTGCGCATTTGTTTTTCCTCCCCCAGGAAGGATGTGCGGGAACCCGCTCATCCTTGACAATCCCGTGCACGGTAGGCGTCGCGCGGCGCGGCGCCAAGCGGCGCGCCACGGGGGGAGACCGGTTACCGGAGCCTGAGCGGCGCATCAGATCACTGC
>CAZOZE010000254.1:0-2963 GCA_964584215.1 uncultured Rhodobacterales bacterium | reverse complement strand
GGCGAAGGCGGGGTCGTCGGTCTGCGGCGCGCCCGCGCCGGTGCGGGCGAGATAGTCGCAGATCGTGGCCGGCAGCACGAAATAGCCGTCCGCCAGCCCCTGCATCAGCGCGCTGGCGCCCAGCCGGTTGGCGCCGTGGTCCGAGAAGTTCGCCTCGCCGATCACGAACAGGCCGGGCACGTCGCTCATCAGGTTGTAGTCCACCCACAGCCCGCCCATGGTGTAGTGCGCGGCGGGATAGATGCGCATCGGGCGCGTGTAGGCGTCCTCGTCGGTGATGCTGCGATACATGGTGAACAGATTGCCGTAGCGGTCGGACATCGCCTCTCCGCCCAGCCGCCGGATCGAGTCGGTGAAGTCGAGATACACGCCGCGCCGCTGGCCCTCGACCGCAGGCCCCACGCCGCGCCCCTCGTCGCAGACCTGCTTGGCGGCGCGGCTGGCGATGTCGCGCGGCGCGAGGTTGCCGAAGCTGGGATACTTGCGCTCCAGATAATAGTCGCGGTCGGCCTCGGGGATGTCGGCGGGGTCCTTGCCGCAGTCCTCCGTCCGCTTCGGCGCCCAGATCCGCCCGTCGTTGCGCAGCGATTCGCTCATCAGCGTCAGCTTCGACTGATCGGCGCCATGGCGCGGAATGCAGGTCGGATGGATCTGGGTGTAGCACGGGTTGGCGAAGCCCGCGCCGCGCTTGTGCGCCCGCCAGATCGCGGTGGCGTTGCAGCCGATGGCGTTGGTCGAGAGGTAGAACACGTTGCTGTAGCCGCCGGTGGCCAGCACCACCGCGTCGCCCGCATGGCTGCGCATCTCGCCCGTCACGAGGTCGCGCGTCACGATCCCCTTGGCGTGGCCGACGCCGTCGGCGTCCTTCACCACCACGAGGTCGAGCATCTCGGCGCGCGTTATCATCGTCACCGTTCCCGCCGCGATCTCGCGGTTGAGCTGGGAATAGGCGCCGAGCAGCAGTTGCTGGCCGGTCTGACCGCGCGCGTAGAAGGTGCGGCTGACCTGCGCGCCGCCGAACGAGCGGTTGTCGAGCATCCCGCCATACTCGCGCGCGAACGGCACCCCGATCGCCACGCAATGGTCGATGATCTGGTTGGACACCTCCGCAAGGCGGTGCACGTTGGCCTCGCGTGAGCGGAAATCCCCGCCCTTGATCGTGTCGTGGAACAGCCGGCGCACCGAGTCGCCGTCGTTCTGATAGTTCTTGGCGGCGTTGATGCCGCCCTGCGCGGCGATCGAGTGGGCGCGGCGGGGGCTGTCCTGATAGCACAGGCACAGCACGCGATAGCCAAGCCCCCCCAGCGTCGCCGCCGCCGCCGCGCCCGCCAGGCCGGAGCCGACGACGATGATGGTGTGTTTGCGGCGGTTGTTGGGGGCGACCAGCTTCACGCTGGCGCGGTGGGCCTGCCACTTGTCCTCAAGCGGCCCGTCGGGGATGCGCGCGTCGAGCGCGTGCGGCGTGGCGTCGAGCATGGCGGTCACCTGAGATCGAGGGAGACGAGCGCTGCGCGGTCGAAGATCGCGACCCCGCCGTGCGCGTCGAGCAGCACGGCGAGCGGGATCGACGACAGCCCGAGAAACACGAACAACCCGTAGAAGAGCGCGACGCGCTCGAGCCGGGGCCGCCACACCGCGTTGCGCCAGCCGACGCTCTGGAACAGGCTGGCGACGCCGTGGCTCAGGTGCGTCGCCACCAGCGCCATCGCCGCGACATAGAGCAGCGCGACCAGCGGATCGGAGAACGCCTGATACATCATCGCATAGACGTTCGGCGTCGGCGTGCCGTCGCTGGCCAGCGGCCACGGCGCGATGGCGGAGAAATTCGACAGGCTGCGGCTGGTGAAATGCAGGATGTGCAGGATCAGGAACAGCAGGATCGCCCCGCCGCTCAGCATCATCGAGCGCGAGGCGGTCGTCGAGCTCAGCCACTTCTCGTCCCGATAGCCCCTGCCCCGGCTGCGCCGGTTCTGCACGTGCAGCCGCGCGGCGAGCGCCAGATGCCCCAGCACCGCGCTCACCACCACGGCGCGGATCAGCCAGAGCAATCCGTAGGGCAGCGATTGCAGGTGATAGGCGTAGCGGTTGATCGGGTTCGGCCCGAAGAACACCTGAAGATTGCCCAGGGTGTGGCCCAGCGCAAAGATCGCGAGGAACGCGGCGGACCCTGCGACGAGATACTTGCGCCCGATGGACGAGCGAAACAGCAGGCCCCAGGCGGGCGGCGGCGCAGTGTGCATTGGCGCTTCCCAAACAGCGCCGCGGGCGGCGCGCTGACGTCGGTGAAAGAACGCTAGCGCGAAGGCCCGTGCGGGTCATTGAGCGAGGTCAAAGGTCCGGCTGCGCCGCGGGCGCGCCGGCGGCGACAAGGGGTCGCGGGCGGGCGTTCCGGCGCCGCCCCGCAGATCGCCGCGCTCCGCCCGCCTGAGCGCCGACGCCGCATTGCCGCGCGCCGCGATCCGCCTATGCTGCGCGCCGCCACAACCGAAGGAACGCGCGCCATGACCGAGACCCGGACAGAGACCGACAGCTTTGGCCCCATCGAGGTGCGCGCCGACCGCTACTGGGGCGCGCAGACCCAGCGCTCGCTGCAGAACTTCCCGATCGGGTGGGAGAAGCAGCCGGTGGCGCTGGTGCGCGCGCTGGGCGTGATCAAGCACGCCGCCGCCGGGGTCAACATGGAGTTCGGCGATCTCGACGCGCGGCTGGGCGAGGCGATCCAGACGGCGGCGCGCGAGGTGATCGACGGCAAGCTCGACGAGCATTTCCCGCTGGTGGTCTGGCAGACCGGCTCGGGCACGCAGTCGAACATGAACGCCAACGAGGTGATCTCGAATCGCGCCATCGAGATCCTCGGCGGCGCGTTGGGGTCGAAAAAGCCGGTCCATCCCAACGATCACGTCAACATGGGGCAGAGCTCCAACGACACTTTCCCCACCGCGATGCACGTCGCCGCCGCCACC